>CAMRBZ010000045.1 GCA_947040595.1 uncultured Enterovibrio sp.
TCGCGCCTGGGTACTTTTTCGCCAAACGTTCCGGGTCTTTTTTTCTTTTTCAATAAGCGCAATGAATTCGTCACAACCAAAAGAGAGCTTGCTGACATCCCAATCACAGCAATGTAAGGCGCTATCCATCCCATCATGGCAAGAGGTAAAATCAATAGGTTATACCCTAAAGCCCAGGCCAAGTTTTGATAAATAATCCCTTGTGTAAAATGCGCTTCCTTTTTTGCCCTTAATAGAAGAGTGAGGTCGTTATTCATTAAAATTAAATCAGCTGCATTTTTTGCCGCATCAGAGCCTGCACCCATCGCCACTGAAAGATGCGCTCCTGCCAAAACCGGCATGTCGTTGATGCCGTCACCCACCATCATGATGATGTCTTCTTTAGGGCAATTTTTAATGTATTCCCATTTTCCCTGGGGGGAAACACCAAAGACAAAAGAGGCGATCCCAAGCGCATGAGACACATGTTCTGCCGATTTTTCATTGTCCCCCGTTAAAAGCGTTACTTTTATACCTTGTTTCTTTAACGCTTGAATAAAGGTTTTGCTGCTTTGTCGAATGGGATCACTTAACTGAAAGGAAGCCACCTTTTTTCCATTTTTAGAAAGCCAAACGCCATGCTCAAAATGGGGATCATCCAACTGAATTTTGTTTGAAGCCTCATCCAGCGCAAAAGTGAGCTTGCCTATTCGCCAAAGATCGCCGTTGTACCAACCTTGCACCCCTTCACCTAATACATTTTCTATTTCAGTGATATTTTTATTGGGTTTAAATTCTTTGAATGCACGGGCGATAGGATGACTGGCATACAACTCCAATGCGCAAGCGATGCCCTCAATCTCGTTTTTCTCATTGCCTTCATAGTAATACGTCTCCACCAGCGAGACGTTTCCTTGTGTTAAAGTCCCTGTTTTGTCAAAAATAACGTGATTGATTTTTGTTAACGTTTCAAAAACATTGCCTCTTCGAAGCAAAATTCCGGATTGATTGAATCTTGTGGTCGCACAGGTGATGGCGGTGGGCGTTGCGAGGGACAAAGCACAAGGACAGGTGGCCACGAGAACAGACAACATGATCCAAAAAGCGTCATCGGGGCGCTCTTGACTCCAATACATCCAGGTAAGCGAGGCCAAAATTAAAATGATCCCAACGAAATAGCGTGAAACCCTTTCAGCCATTTGTCCGACGAGCGGTTTAACGGAGTGTGCTATTTCTTGCAAGCGAATAATTTGATTGATCATGGCGTCTTGTTTTATGGCGACAGCCTTGATCGTGACATGGCCTTCTATGTTTTGTGTCCCCGCAAAAACGCTGTCATTTTTCTTTTTAAAAACAGGCATGGACTCCCCCGTGAGCATGGACTCATCAAGGGTTGTTTTCCCCTTTATAATAACGCCATCGGCAGGAAAGGACTCGCCCGGCAATACAAGAAGACAATCTCCCACACAAAGAGAATGAACGGGGCATTGAGCACCAGAAACCAAGGTGGCCAAACGCGGGATCAAGGTCAATAAATGGGTACTTTGAGCTGCAGAAATACGCTTAACACGCAATTCAAGAAAGCGACCGATTAAAAGAAAAAAAGTAAACATGGCAACAGATTCAAAATACACTTCGCCTTTTCCTGTTACGGTGGCATAGGCACTGGCGCAATAAGAAAATAACAACGCAATAGAGACAGGTACATCCATTCCTAATGAACGCGCTTTGATGTTTTTCCATGCATTTTTATAAAAGGGCGTCGCGCAATAGAGCAGGATCGGAGTGGAAAAAATCAAACTCACCCAACGCAAATACTCTTTCGTCTCGGAGTCCATACTCCCTAAAACATCAAAATACATCGCAACGGCTAACATCATCACTTGCATGGTGCCAAGCCCTGCTATCCCTATTTTATAGAGGTATTTTTTCATGTCTTGCTTGTAATACTCTTCTTGTGTGTCTTGTTCAAAAGGGGCTGCGTTGTACCCTAAAGCTTGAATTTCACCGAGAAGATGGCTGAGTTTTGTTTTTGATGGGTCCCATTGGAGTGTGGCTCTGTTTGTTGTGCTATTCACTTGAATAAAGTGAGTGCCGTCCACTGCTTGCAATTTTTTTTCGATAAGCCAAGCACAGGCTGCGCAAGAAAGACCATGAATAAAAAGAACAACATGCTTGTATCCTTCCTCTTGATGCACAAATTCTTTTTGAACATCGGTATTATCAAAAAAAGAAAGAGCCTCTAAATCATCAGGGATCAGCGTCGATTTTTCCGCCGTGCTTGTACGAAATTCATAATAAGATCCGAGACCCTGTTCGATAATGGTCTTTGATATGGCTTCGCATCCAGGGCAACACATGACTTGATTGACACCGAATATTTCTACTTGATGGCGTAGCCCTGTAAAAACAGACTCTCCACAATGGTAACAAAGCGGTATCATGAGAAGGATACAGGGGATGGGGATGATGGGGCGTTAAAAAGAAGCGGACCAGATGAAGGAAAATGGGTTCGCCCCTGGAGTGCCCAGACCTTATCAAAAGGCATGATTTTAATATACCAAGGGCCTATCAAGTCCGCATTGATAGTGACCCTGTAACGTCCTTCGGCGTCAGCTGTCACCCATTGTTCAATGTCTTTATTTGGGAGAGTGCGGTGCTGAAAGGTGATAAAAAGGGATGGATAATGCTTTAAATCCCCTTTATTGAGGGAGATCACTGCCATTTTATCTGACATAGAAAGCGAGGCTGAGATAGAAAGAGCCTGAGCTTCTTTCAGGCGTGACAGGTCTTGATTTATGCCTTTTCCTTTTTTGTAATGATCTTCTGCCACAAGTGAGATTGGATTCTTGTTGCACAATATGACGGTGATAAGACACGCAATCACCACGGTGCTTGGCAGGGCAATGAGAAACCAAGGCCAAAACTCTTTATACCATAAGGTGTTTGTTTTCATTTTTTCTCTCATTCAATTGATTTTCACTGAAAGTGCCTATCCATGTTCATGAAGAACCTATTTATGAACCCCTCATCCATGAAGTCTCCTTTTTACTTAACGCTCCCTTCATAAGAAGGGAGCTTAATTAAAGAAGGGAGCGTCAGAATGATGCTTCGATAGGGTCCGGGATAGGGTCCGGTTTTGTGCTCGGTTTACTGGCAGGGATCTCAAGCGGCTGGCTTTTTTTCCAAACATAAGCAGACAAAAGCTGGATTTTTCCTTCATCTAAAATGTTTTTCCACGCAGGCATTACCGCTTGCCGTCCATAGGCGATGCTGCCCTCTACCGCTTGACGCGATCCACCAAATAACCACACGTTATCAGTGAGATCAGGGGCACCGAAAGCAGGGTTTCCTTTTCCATCTGTTCCGTGGCAGGCCGCACAAACCACAAAGCGTGTTTTTCCTTTAGCGGCTTCTTCTTGATTGACTTTGCGTCCCGATAAACTCAAAGTGTAAGCGGCAAGATTGTTCACTCCCTCTTGCCCATAAGCACTCAACCAACCGGGCATGTTACCTTGCCGTCCGTTCTCTATGGTATTTTTGATGCTTTGTGTCTCTCCGCCATACAGCCAGGCTTTGTCCGTCAAATTGGGGAAACCGGCTTGTCCTCTTGCATTGGAGCCATGGCATTGGGCACAGTTTTGAAGAAACAAGCGTTGAGCAATTTTCATGGCTTCTTGATTTTGCGCAACCTCAAACAAGGGCAATAAGGTGTCGGTTCCCTTGACATAAATAAGATTTCGGTAGGTTTTCCCATATTTTTCCTGGGCTTGGAAAAGCTCTCTTGCATATTGGTTGATCCCATCTTCTTTGACCAAGGTCGCTTCAGAGGCGCTTAATTGCCGCGTTGTTTGATCTGCGCTTTTCCAATTAAAAAGCCCCTTATAATTTCCAAGCCCTGGGTAAAGAGCCAAATAAAGCAAAGCAAAAAGGATCGTCCCCCAAAACATGTAGGTCCACCATTTTGGCAGTGGGTTGTTTAGCTCACGAATACCGTCATATTCGTGCCCCATGTCTTCACCGTCTTTGATCCCATTTAAATCTTTTTTGCACCAAAGAATGAGAGCAGCACATCCCATCAAGGTGGCAAGAGTAACGAAAGTAATAAATAAACTCCAAAAGAGATTCACTTGTTATTTTCTCCTGTTTCTTTTTTGTTTTTTTCATCCTCGATAAAGATGCTGTTCGCGATATTATCAAATTCTTTTTTTCGTCTGTGACTGTAGGCCCAAATAAAGATACCTATAAAACAAATAAAAATGAGGACCGTCCAAATAGCGTGTAATGAAACCGTTTCCATACCCTGTATCCTTATTTCATTGCATGCCCAAGAGATTGTAAATACGCAATAAGGGCTTCAAGTTCTGTTTTCCCTTCCACGTCTTTTTTTGCTGTGTCGATTTGTTCTTGGGTATATGGAACACCAAATTTCTCTTTAAAAATGCGTAATTTTTCAGGGGATTTTTCCGATTTTACTGTGCTTTTTTCAAGCCAAGGGAAAGCGGGCATGTTGGACTCCGGGACCACAGCGCGAGGATCTATCAAGTGAATTTGATGCCATTCATCAGAATAACGCCCACCCACACGGGCCAAATCAGGGCCCGTTCTTTTTGATCCCCAAAGAAAAGGGTGTTCCCACACACTTTCTCCTGCCAAAGAATAATGACCATAACGTTCCGTTTCTGAACGAAAGGGCCTGATCATTTGACTGTGGCAGACGCTGCATCCTTCGCGAATGTACACATCACGTCCTTCCATTTCTAACGCGCTGTAAACCTGAAGGTTATCAACAGGCTCTGTCGTTTGCTTTTCATAAAGCAAAGGGGTTATCTCAACAAGCGCACCAAAGCTGATTGCAACGACCGTTAAAATAGCAAAGAGCCCTACGTTCTTTTCTAAAATTTCGTGAGCACTGAAACTCATGGGAAACATATCCTTATGCTTATGCTGCTTGTTCGATGGCTTTTAAACTTTCTTCCGGTGCCATGATGGTTTTATAACTGTTGTAAGCCATGATCATCATCCCTAAAAGGAAAATGGATCCGCCTACAAAACGCATAAAATAAAAGGGATAAGAGGCTTGAAGTGATTCAACAAAGCTGTAAGTGAGCGTTCCGTCCGTATTCACAGAGCGCCACATCAATCCTTGCATCACACCCGAAATCCACATTGCAACCACATAAAAAACAACCCCGACAGTGGCCAACCAAAAATGCATATTGATCAAAGGCAAAGAGTACATCCGCTCTTGATTCGATAATTTGGGGATCAAATGATAAAGCGCACCGATAGACACCATGGCCACCCAACCCAATGCGCCAGAATGAACATGACCTATGGTCCAATCCGTATAATGCGATAACGCGTTCACCGTTTTGATGGCCATCATTGGGCCTTCAAACGTAGACATGCCATAAAATGACAAGGACACAATCAAAAAACGAAGAATGGGATCATAGCGCAGCTTATGCCAAGCGCCAGATAAGGTCATGATCCCGTTTATCATTCCTCCCCAAGACGGCGCAAAAAGAACGATAGACATGACCATGCCTAAAGATTGGGTCCAATCAGGCAAGGCAGTATAATGAAGATGATGAGGACCCGCCCAAATATACAAAGAAACCAAAGCCCAAAAATGAATAATGGACAATCGATAAGAGTAAATAGGGCGCTCGGCTTGCTTGGGAACAAAATAATACATCATGCCAAGAAAACCGGCCGTCAAAAGAAATCCGACGGCGTTATGTCCGTACCACCATTGCACCATGGCATCAATGGCGCCAGCATAAATGGAATAGGATTTTAAAGGTCCGACGGGAATGGCCATGCTGTTGACCACATGGAGCACACCCACAGTGATAATAAAAGCCCCAAAAAACCAATTGGCAACATAAATATGGGATGTTTTTCGTGTAACAAGGGTGCCAAAAAAAACGATACCATAAGCAACCCAAACAAGGGCAATGCCAATGTCGATAGGCCATTCAAGCTCTGCGTATTCTTTTCCGCTGGTAAAACCCATCGGCAAAGTAATGGCGGCCGCAACAAGAACGGCTTGCCACCCCCAAAACGTAAATTCAACAAGCGCCCCCCCAAAAAGTCGGGTTTGACATGTTCTTTGCACCACATAATAAGAAGAAGCAAAAAGGGCGCTTGTCCCAAACCCAAAGATCACAGCATTGGTATGAAGAGGACGTAAACGACTGTAAGTTAAGTAGGGGATATCAAAACTCAGTGCCGGCCACACGAGTTGCGCTGCGATAAGAACCCCGACACTCATTCCGATGATCCCCCAAAAAAGAGTGGAGAATGTAAACTGTCGAACAATTCGGTTGTTGTATTCAACGAGCTGTGTCTCTTGGCTCATGTTACAGGCTTCCAGTGTTTGAGGAGGAGATTTAATGTTTTTTTACGGAGAAAAAATCCGCAAAAACCGATGTAAAAGGGAGCAAACAAATCTAATTCATCTTTTTCAAAACTATTCCATCACATTTGTTGCTATTCCATTGTAAAAATGGCATTTTCATTTTTAATGATACGAAGTTCTTGCTTTTAAATACAGGGACATACAACACAGTTTATTCATGTAAATCATTGAATTGAAAATTTGAGATCCGAAACACGAGGAATGATGTGATGGCAGCAGAGAAATTAACAAAGCGCAGACTAATCCAGATATGTTTTGTTTTAGGTGTTCTTCTTTTTATGTTTTTTTGGCGTACTTTCGAATACTCAGAAAAAAATGAAATAAAAAAAGAGGCCTTTTTTGAGAGTGAAAATATAAATAAAGTCGAAAAACAATAAAAGAGAAATAAAACAAAAAAGTGCCTATAAGCATCCTTTTTTAAATGTGAGATGAGAATAATATTTTATTGTTGTTTATATTTAACGAGGTGATTTTATTCGGTGTCACGAAAGTAAAATATCTGAGGTGATGTCGGTACAGCCTGATGGGATGAGAGGTAAGTAATAAGCCCAGATATATTGAATATAACCTGGCTTGAATATCGACTTTTAGGCTGCTCTATAACGAAGGTGTTTATTTTAAATGCTGGATTTATTTTAGCTAAAAAAGAAAATTGACAACATTTCATAAAAAGAGATTCCAACTCTTTCCCACAAGATGTGACAATGTAACAAATTGTAATTTTTCTTTCTTCTGCTCTGTTTTCTAAGAAGGTAAAAGGGAAGTGCGGCCATTGTTTGTCTAGCATCGCTTTTTCCATTTCCTCTTTGCTCATTACAACAACGACGGCCTCTGCTTTTGAGATAAATGTCTCAGCCCAAATTATTTCTTTTTCAATGGCTTCATAAGAAAGAAGAGGACAAAACCGAAAACGAACGCGAGGTTCTTCAGCTGCAATGGCATAACCTTGTGCGCTATTGTCAGTCAAGTAAAGTACCGTATTTCCAGCTTCAGCAATACGGATACTTAATGCGTCTGCCAACTCAGAACCATAAGCCGTTACTATGTATGTTTTGCTTTCCATTCCTTCCTTGTTTGTTTCCATTCAAATAAACTTTATTATCAGCGTTTTTAAAAAAAAAACATAAATATTCACATTAAAAATGTGAATATGTGACGCGATTAGAGTTATTATTTGAAAATAAAAAATATCCAATCAAAAAAAGAAATGAGCCATGAAAATTATAACTGCATCTTCATCTGCTCACGACAGCCGAAAAGCCGTCAGTGAAATAGCCTGCGAAATAAAAGAAAAAATCGGTGCTCCTAATTTAGTATTAGCGTATTACACCGAGACGCATAAAGCGTCTCTGATACAATCTGAAATTAAAAAACAATTTCCTGATGCGCAAATTTTAGGGTGTTCATCTTGTGATGGCACCATGACCAATCATGGGTATTTTCAAGGTCACCAGATTTCTTTATGGGCGACGTCGGATGAAAATGGGGACTATGGCGTATCAGCCTGCAATTTCCATGAGGCGGATGACATTGAATTTCATACACTTAATGTACTTCGCCAAGCCATTCGACAAAGTGACCGCCCCGGTGAATTGCCCGCATTGATTGTATTGCACTCCACTCCGGGTCATGAGGAAGCCATTCTTAAAGCCATAAGAAAAGAACTGGGTGTCAATGTGCCAATTATCGGTGGCACCGCGGCAGACAATGCCATCTCGGGTAAATGGTCTTTATTCGATTATCACATTAATACCTCTAATGGAATGGCGATGGCGGTTTTTTTTCCTTCTGCAAAAGTGCGTTATTCTTTTCACAGTGGTTATGCCCCCATAGAGAGAAATGCAACCGCGACGCGGCTTAAAGGTCGAACCTTATTGGAATTGGATGGTGAGCCTGCCGCGCAAGTGTACGCAAAATGGTATTTAGAAGCGTCGGGTGAGATCTTGGATAATGAACATATTTTTACCTGTTCAAGTCTTTATCCGCTTGGACGGCAAAAAGGGGAAATCCATGGGATCCCTTATTTTTCTTTGTCTCATCCCGCGTCGGTATCAAAAGAGGGGGGGATTAATATGTTTTGCACGATAGAAGAAGGGGAAAAAGTGCATTTAATGTCCGGCACAAAAGAGATGATCTTTTCTCGGGCAAGCAGGGTTGTCGACTCTGCCAATGAACACGACCTGAACATGACCGCTCCCATTGGAGGCATTTTAATATATTGTGCTGGGTGTATGTTTCATATAAAAGATAAGTTGCAGGATATTGTGGTAAACATGAATGTCTCTATGCAAAACGCGCCCTTTATTTGTCCATTTACCTTTGGAGAGCAGGGACAATTTTTAGGGGGTGAAATTGCGCACGGTAATCTAATGATCTCAACTGTGTTGTTTTATAAGGAATAAGAGTGAACAATACTGTATCAGAACAATTACAAGAAACACTTTTTGAATTAAACCGTGTCGAAGAAAGGGCTAAAAAATTTAAAGAAGAAAATCACGCCATACTGACCGCGATTTCAGCCATGTCAGGGGCGGGGGATAAGCGCGAAGTTTTCTATATATTATTAAAAGTAATGGAAAAATATGTTACTTTCGAACATGCATTGGTTTTAACCCGAAACACAGACACGGAAGATCATTTTAATTGTTTGGTTTCAACGTTGGAATATTTAGAGTGCAATTCATGGAAAGGCGAAAAAACATTTTCTCGTTGTGTCTCTGGAAAAACCATTGTGCTTTATTCTCCTGATCACGTAAATGAATTCCTCCATCTCAAGTCAAGAGGGATCTCTTGCCAATCGGCCTTAGTGACCGGAGCGACAGTGGATAAAAGTGAGTCTATTCTCATCTTTTTTTCATCTAAAAAAGGGGGGTTCAATATCAATGCCCGTGAGATCGTAGAACATTTTCACCCTTTAATAGAACGGACCATGATTGACATTGATTACCGTGAACGTCTTCAATGTTTGGTTTCAGACAAAACACAAGAGCTTGCCGCCAGTCGTCAACGCTTCAGAGATTTCGCAAAAACGGCCAGTGATTGGTTTTGGGAATTAGACAAGACACATACATTCACGTATTTATCTTCTCCAAATGGTTCCCCTGATAAATTTAAATCTAAAAAAATTGTGGTCTATTTAAAAAAGCAACATGATCTTATCAATAAATTATTACGCTTAATAAAGTCAGAACAGGCTTTTTCTGAGATTGAATTTAAGATCAATCGTAAAAAAGAGGAGCGATGGATAAGCTTATCGGGCCGTCCTTTTTACGATAAAAAATGTTTATTTTTAGGTTTCAGAGGAACGGCAAAAGACATCACGTTTTCGAAAAAGCGTCTTCAAGAATTGCAAGATGCAAGGAAACAAGCCGAATTAGCTAATGCCTCGAAATCACGATTTCTCGCCATGATGAGCCATGAAATTCGCACACCATTAAGTGGGGTGATGGGGCTTTTAGACATTATTTCAAGCTCTCCTTTAAATCAAGAACAAAAGATGTGGGTTCAGCACATGGACAAATCCTCCAATCTTTTGCTTACCATTATCAATGATATTCTGGATTTATCCCGTATTGAATCAAACCATTTTGAATTACACTTCGAAAATATCCATCCGCGTGAACACATCACGTTTGTTTATCATCAACTTCATGGCGTTTGTGCTAAAAAAAACATAGATTTATCCATTTATATTGATGACAACGTACCTGATGTTATTTATCAAGATGGAAATCGATTCACGCAAATATTGCTTAACTTGGTCGGCAATGCCGCAAAATTTACAGAGTTTGGCATGATTAACGTTTCGATGATCATGAACGAAAACATGCTAAACATTAAAATTGAAGACACGGGGATAGGGATCCATGAAGGAAATGAAGACACCATCTTTGATCCCTTTACGCAAGCAGACAGCAGCATCACCCGAAAATACGCAGGAACAGGGCTCGGTCTGTCTATCTGTAAAAAATTGGTTTTATTGATGAACGGGAACATTTCATTTAAAAGTAAGATCAATGTTGGCACCGTATTTACCGTCAATATTCCGATCATTGAAAAAATAAAATTGGAAGAGCCTAAAAACACATTCATTGAAATGACAGAGGCCAACTCACTTTCTATTCTTGTTGCTGAAGACAGCAAAACAAACCAAATGGTGATCAAGCTTATGCTCGAAAGAGGAGGACATTCTGTGGTGGCTGTCAACAATGGACAAGAAGTGTTAAACATCATTGAAGAAAGAGCACATCATTTTGATCTTATTTTAATGGACATGTCGATGCCAATACTTTCAGGAATTGAGGCGACGAAAAGGTTACGAGCACAGGGATCCAAAATTCCCATAATGGCACTCACGGCCAATGCAAACAACGAAGACAAACAGCGATGCATCAATGCTGGCATGTTTGATTTCATAACAAAGCCGATACGATCTTCACGCTTAAATTTAGTATTAAGTCAGGTTATCAATAAAATAAAAAATAAAGAGATATAAATAGGATTAATGAAAACTCTAGATGGAATGCAATTCCTGAAAGATGTTTTAATTAAGAGTAATTATATACTTTATGGTAAATAGATTATGTTTAACAGAATCGAGCGAAATCACCCTCGAAAAAGAATGAAGTAAGAGAAGGAGAGGAGCAAAGAAGTGAAAGGAAGGCTTAATCAATATCTCATTTAACATAATATACATAATACGCACTTTGGGGTTTGTGTTTTCATATTGGCTTATTGATTGCCTCGTTACTTTATTTTATCTTTTTCACCTAGATTTCGTATATATTCGTTTTTGCCAATTTACATTCGTATTTAAATTGGCATCTCTTTGTGTTTATTCTGGTGGCCCGTTTGTTTGTGTTTCTCATCGAAATAAAAACGGAGAAATACTTATTTTCTTGGATTCATTATTTAGTTTATTTAAACCCGTGTTTTTTAAATTATTTTTGTTTTTCTTGTGTCGGCCTTTTAGGTGGTATTTCTTGTCTGTTTCGATACCGTATTTTTTTCTGAGGTTCGAGCGCCTTGATCTTTAGAGTATCACCGTCATCTTTTTCGATTGGTCACTTTTCTTCTTTTCCTCTTTTTCTTCTTTTCCATTTTTCAAAAATGAGATTATCTGGCAAACTCAGTCCAACGGACATGAGGTTTTTTGTATTTTAAACCCCCTTTTTTTCTTCGAAATATAAGAAAGAAAATGCTTCAAAAACAACCTAATTTTCAAAGATAAAAGGCAGAAATAAGGAAAACATGTCTTTTTTATCGTTTTTCGCTCTTTCCTATGCCTATTATTTGTCGTGTTGATATATAAACATCAATATACTGCAATGTCCGTGTTAAATGTGACACCGTGACGTTTAAAAAATGATTGTTTCCCATCAGTTATCCCTAACATGATACATTATCCTGCATTGCGCACTTGAAAAAATATTGTTTTCTAGGCGACTTTAGAAAATCAGTTCCATCAATCCGCACATCAACACAAGGCGAAGTGAAAAGATTCACGTTCGATGTTGATTTCAACGTCATATTTTAAAAAATGAGGTAAGGAAGAGATTATTCCCGTTTTGAGAATAAAAAAATCCCTGAATTAAATCAGGGATTTTTTAAATAGGCTAACGTAAAAAAAAGAGAAAGAATACCTATTTTAGACAAGATATTTTTGTTTCTCTTCCATCACGCCAACCTCCTAACCATTGAGAACGCACATCCATTGCTTGATAAGGACATGTTTCAGAGGATCGACCGTTAATTGCGGCTTGATAACCTTTTGACTGTGCTCGCTCTAAACGATCTCGCTTCTGTCTTTTCATATTACCACCCTCTTTATCTTTATCTCTATCCTTTAAAATAGATCGAGTCCATTTTGTTACATTGTCACATTATGACCGATGAACATCTTTTTTGTGTTCATAATAAGTCTTAGCCATGCATTAAAAACAATCAAGGTTTAATGTTTTTATTGCTTGAAAAAGTGTGAGAGCGAGCTGAAAAAAGCATTGCTTTTTTTCGTCTAAAGAAACCACATAATGCGATGAAAGACAGTGAAAAAAGGCCGAAACCCGCCCCATTACGGGAGATCTCTTTCGTTTCTTCTTGTCGAGGAAGAATACTTCCTTCTTGGCGCGTTAATTTTACTGCCACTAATTCTTCAAGAACAGAACAGGTTGCATTTTGCATTATTGAAGTGTAACCCGTTGAACAATAAAATGCGGATGCGGCGATATCACCACTTTCCGAAATATCGAGTGCTTCGGCAATCCGGTACTTGTTTGCGATGCCTGCTTGATTTCCATCGTTCGTCAAATCATCCAATAACCAAGCACGTTGTTGGTTAAAGTTGGCTAAGTTCGGGGCATTTTCATGTAAATAGATATACCCACGCTGACGACGAAGGCGATCACGATTTTGATCTATGTCTATTTTTCCAACAAGTTCATTGTTGTTGTTGATAGCCGCCGCCGTTGCATTATAACCTTGGAAAAATAAGGGGCTTTGAGCTCTGCTTAAAAGGGTGGTCCCCGCGCTGTTGTTAACAAAAATGGTTTCTGCAAAAGCGCCGTTTGATTCTAGTGCTGATTTTGCCACACCAACCACAAGATCTTTGTCATTGATGTCTGTCGCCGTGGTGTAACTGTAATGAAAATTACCATCTTGCCTGATATCAATTCCTGGGATTGCCGTTCTAGACCAGCAACGTTTAGATGAATTTGTTTCAAGAGCTGTAAGACATGCGTCAAAATCTGTCACTGGAGAATATTTCACCGCAATAGAATGAAACTCACCTGTTTCGTTACGTGTGGTAAAACCAACTAAAGTAGGCGCTGTTTTTCCTTCGATGATTGCAGCAGCATTGATGCTTGCTTGCGCGGTTTGATTTCCGTTTCCTGTTGGGCCATCAGTAAAGGTATCAATCACATGGGCTTTTTGTGATTTTTCATAACCGGAAATCCAAATGGCGGCTTGGTTTGCAAATTGGAAATATTGACAGGCTCTATCGGAATAATTCGCGACGTTAGAGCAAGAATCTAAAGAAGAAACAGAGGCACCTTCTGGCACCTTATTGCCATGTCCAGCATCCGCCATGTTTGCAATGGAGGCCGAGCCAAAGGTAATGATTTTTGCCCCGGTCGTTATTTGGCCTTTGGCATTGGTTTGACCAATGGTATTAATGAGCGGAGTGGATGCTGCAGGAGGGGTAAGCTCTGTAGTCTGGTTTGTACTGGCAGAGTATAAAAATCCACGGCGAGCAAACGCGCGCGCATTGATCCCATTTTGAGAATAATAAGGGCTGCTTGATGCACCGACGATCATTCCTGAGTCGGTGATCTCGTTAACATACACATTTGTTGATTCTGGGCTGGGTGTACCTAAAGGTTTCTCTCCGGTGACACCTGCGCCAAATGGATTTATTTGTGTGTTATTGATTGAAGCAATGTTGTTGCTCACAAAGGGAACAGTCCAAGCATCAATGCTTTTTTTCAATCCGCCAATACAAAATTGTGGCGCAGTGACATTGTCACACACTGCACCATTGGCCTGTATACCAAACCATTGTTCATTAACCCAGGTGGTACAGGTGTTATACCCAAGATAATCAAAACAATAATTATCTAACGAAGAATAACTGTTGATCTCATGTTCCATGTCCACCATAAAGGACAGTTCTTGAGAGTAATTTGTTCCATTGGGCCCACGGTAATCTTCAATCGCAATCTGTAAACCATCGGGCGAGATTGCGGTGGCTTTGGATGCTTGCGTCGATGCAATCCCCTTCACCGGAGCAATGGTATAAAGGGCTGCTTGCGTCATTGTTGAAATGCCCGCAAGTGCACAAGCGCAAGCAGAAAGCTTAAATTTTTTTAAGTGCATTAGAGTTCCTTTTGAATATTTTCGAGTTCTTCCCATCGTTCAAATAAGACATTTAATGATGATTCTGCTTCATTCAATTTATCCAACGTTGGTTGTGTTTTTTCTGTTCTGTGTTGAAAGAAAATGGGATCATTTACGATTTTTTGTAAATGAAGAATTTCATTTTCTAAAGCTTCAATTTGCAGTGGGAGAGTCTCTAATTCCTTTTGTAACTTATAGGAAAGTTTTTTTATTGATTTTTCTTTTATCGGTGTTTTTGGTGATTTTGTTTCTGATATCGTTTTGGTTTTATTCGACGCGTTTTCTTCTTTTATTTTGTCGTGATTTTTACGCTGTTCCATCGCGTCATGATAACCACCCACAAATTTTCGGACAATCCCCTCACCTTCAAAAATCCAACTGTGCGTTACTGTGTTATCCACAAATTGACGGTCATGACTGACCAAAAGTAAGGTGCCTTTATAATTGACAAGAAGCTCTTCCAATAGTTCAAGTGTTTCAATGTCTAAATCATTGGTCGGTTCGTCTAAAACCAAAACATTACACGGCTTTAAAAAAAGACGCGCCAATAAAAGGCGATTTTTTTCTCCGCCAGAGAGTGCTTTAACCGGTGTTCTTGCACGGCGAGGATGAAATAAAAAGTCTTGAAGATAACTGTAAACATGCCGTTTACGCCCGCCTACCTCCACTTCCAATTTTCCCTCTGCAAGATTGTCGATAACCGTTTTTTCTGGATCAAGCTTTTCACGATACTGATCAAAATAAGCCACTTCTAATTTAGTCCCTATTTTTAGAAGGCCCGAATCAGGTTTTAATTTTTCGAGCATTATTTTCAGTAAGGTGCTTTTTCCACATCCATTTGGACCGATTAACGCAATGCGATCGCCTCGCATCACGGTAAAACCCACATCATCTATGATGGTTTTATCATCAAATTTAAAATTCAAATGCTCTGCTTGAAAAACCATTTTCCCCGATTTATCCGCATCATCGAGTTGAATGTTTGCATTTCCAAGGGTGTTTACCCTTTCCATGCGTTCACGACGAAGTTCTTTTAATGCACGAACTCGCCCTTCGTTTCGTGTGCGACGTGCTTTCACGCCTTGTCGAATCCAGACTTCTTCTTGGGCCAGTTTTTTATCAAACTCCGCATTTTGTTCTTCTTCAACGCGGAGCATTTCCTCTTTGCCTTCGAGGTATTTTTCATAATCGCCAGGCCAAGAGGTTAAAACACCGCGATCCAAGTCAACGATACGTGTGGCTAAGGAGCTGACAAAAGCGCGGTCATGAGAAACAAACACCACGGCGCCTTTAAAATCTTTTAGAAAATTCTCAAGCCAAAGGATGGTGGCCACGTCTAAATGGTTGGTCGGCTCATCAAGCAATAAAACATCTGGCGCGCAAACCAAAGCGCGCGCCAATGCCGCTTTTCTTTGCCAACCACCGGATAATTCAGATAATTTTTTACTCGCATCTAAATGAAGTGCCTCAAGCACCGTTTGGATTTGGTTTTCAAATTTCCATCCGCCGCTGTGGTCTAATTGTTCTTGTACTTGCGCCAACCTAAGAATGTTTTTTTCACTGGGATCGGTTTCAATGAGAGATAAAATGGCATGGTATTCTCTTAGTTGTGCACCTGCCTCAGAAAGCCCTTCAGCAACGAAATCAGCCACGTTGCCAAGTGCATTTCTTGGCGGATCTTGTTCAAGTCGAGATACTTTTAAATTACTTTGCTGATGAATCGCCCCATCATCAAGTTGAAGGTTGCCATTCAAGACTTTCATTAAGCTTGATTTTCCAGCACCATTTCGCCCAAGCAAAGAGACTCTTTCACCCGAGTTCAAAATAAACTCTGCGTTATCAAGTAAAGGATCATCACCATAGGCAAGGTGTGCACGTGTAATTTTAATTAATACCATTTTTTAATAACCATGTGTTTAATTTTTCGAAATAAAAGTGCCAAGCAATGCTATTGATGACGGCGCTGTTCGCTTCTTTAAATGAAAGGACTTAAGTAGTGACACTGTAACACGTCAAAAGTTTACCATCTAAACGAATAGTGCCTTCTTTCACTAATCCAGATAACAATGTATTACGGCCTGATTTTTTGTAAAGCGTTCGTGCATTTTCACAAAGACGGCACCCTTTCGGTGCCATACAAGATCACTCGACTTCTTTGTGGGAAACAATCCAACAATTATGGATGTGTTTGTTACGCTCAAAATCTAGAGGCATTGAACGGGCCGTAATGTTTTGAGCACTCAATCCTAAATCAGACAAGGCATCAAAATCCATTTTAAAATTGCGTTTGTTATTAGAAAAAACAAGGGTGCCGGAGTGACGCAATAATCGTTTTAAGTCAGTGAATAACTTAACATGGTCGCGTTGCACATCAAAGCTTTCTGTCATCCGTTTTGAGTTAGAAAAGGTCGGAGGATCAATAAATATTAAATCGAATTGGTCGTTTGAATGGGCTAACCATTTCAAGCAGTCAGAGTGAATGTATTTGTGCTCAAGACCGATTTTTGAATTTAATTTCATATTTCGCTCAGCCCACTCCAAGTATGTTTTAGACATGTCGATGGTCGTGGTTGACTTTGCCCCCCCCATCGCGGCATGCACCGTTGCCGTTCCTGTGTAAGCAAATAAATTTAAGAAGTCTTTTCCTTTTGCCATTTCACCTAGCATTTTGCGGGTAAGGCGATGATCTAAAAAAAGCCCCGTATCTAAATAATCTTCTAAATTCACTTCGAGGGTTGCGCCATATTCTTTGATTTTTAAAAACCGTTTCGTTTCATTCAGCTTTTGATATTGACGGGTTCCTTTTTGTTTTTCTCTTGTTTTTAAAATAACATGGTTTGCACTCACCCCAACAACCGGAATGGTTGCACGCACTAAATCTAACAGACGACGTCGGGCTTTTTCTTCTGGAACCGATTTAGGGGGGGCGTACTCTTGGATCACAACAAATTCTTTATATCGGTCAATGGCGACGTTGTAATCGGGTAAGTCCGCGTCATAAAGGCGATAACATTCTATCCCCTCTTTTTTTGCCCATTTTTCCACTTTCTTTATGTTTTTTTGCAATCGATTTGCAAATTCAGGTGCAACATCGGGCAAGGGGGCTTGGACAGCATCTTGTGACGGCGTCACTTCGCCGCGAGCGGTAATGGGATACGTTTTCATTACGCATTCGATTGTGCCATTTCGTAACTTGTAATTTTTATCCGCTCGCATTCGAAGACAGCTCAGAAGTTCATCTGATCCTGAATAAATAGACGCCACGGCCCCTTTAAAATGTGTTTTAAGCTGGGCGCCAAATTGGGTATACAGGGCAATCAAGCCCGGGGTGGTGCCTAATCGTTCACCATAAGGCGGGTTACAAATAATATGGCCATTATCAAAACCGTCTGGTTTTTCAAGTTTGGCCGCGTCCCCCAATTCAAATTGGATCAATGATCCGACCCCTGCCCGCTGAGCATTGGCAACCGCAATCTGTAAAATTGAACGATCAATATCATACCCAAAAAAACGGGTTTCACACTGTGATGGGCCTTTTTTAGACTTAAAGGTGACTTCTGAGTGAACTTCGAGCCATTGCTCTGTATTGAAAAAACGTAAAGATTGAAAGCCCCATCGTTTTCTTTTTAAACCGGGTGCAATTTTAGCAGCAATCATGGCCGCTTCTATCAGCAAGGTGCCTGAACCACACATAGGGTCAAGAAGTGCGATTTCTTTATTCCAACCGCTTTTGGCAATCAAGGCGGCGGCATTTGTTTCTCTTAAAGGAGCAAGACCCGCTTCGGTTCGATAACCTCGTTGATGTAATCCACTGCCCACCATGTCAATGCCGAGTAAGCCTTTTTCTTTTAATAAACGCATATGGATGCGAAGATCAGGCTGCTCTTTGTCAATGCTGGGACGTTCAAGATTGGCTTTTGTAAATCTGTCGACAATGGCATCTTTGACTTTCAGTGCGCCATATTGGCTGTTTCGTATTTCATTGTTCGTGCCATTAAAGTCGACAACAATGCGTTTTTTTTCACTAAAATAAGACGGCCAATCAATGGCCGATGCCCCTAAATAAAGATCCATGTCATCATGGACGCTGAATTCACTGAGAACCAAAATGAAACGTGATGCCACACGGCTCCATAAGCAGCAGGTGTAAAGGGTTTTTTCATCGGCTTCAAATCGAACCCCCGCGTTTACAACATGGATGTTGCTTGCGCCAAGCTCTTGAAGTTCATCGGATAAGAGATTTTCGAGACCACGGGATGTTATTGCTAAATACAGCTTCATTGGAATGGATTCTTGATTGAGATGCGCGCAATTATAACTGAATTTACAAAACGACGCTCTATGAATACTCAGAGGTGGTTGCGAAAGAGAGTATCTTGCGTTTTAAGAAGAAACAATCAGTCTGTTTCTCCTCTTTCTTATGGTTTTTTAGTCTCTTTTTTCATGTTCTTTTTCCTTCTTTT
>CAMRBZ010000046.1 GCA_947040595.1 uncultured Enterovibrio sp.
TAAATTTTCTATAACGAGTTATTCTAATTGAGAAACTTATAATGATGTTATCGGTGATTTTAACAAGAAAGAATGATCCAATGTTTATTTGAATTGCTATTCGCCTTGCTCATCGATTTCACTTTCTTGGGGCCGGCGTGCATCTTCAATTAAATTTGGTATATATTTAAAAATCAAATTATTTTATTAGTTAGCCCTTTTTGTTTTAATGTAGAGTCTTATTTGCCTGTCTTTTTCCTTCTGATTAATAATGCATGTTCATTTTATTTTCTTTATTCATTTTTCTATTTTTACCAGTGCCATTAAGTCGTTAGTCAGAAATTGCGCTGTGAAAATCATTGAGAACAAGGCGTAAATTGTCGATAACGAGTTATTCTAATTGAGAAACTTACAATGATGTTATCGGTTATTTTAACAAGAAAGAATGATCAAATGTTTAATGGGATTGATATTAAATATTTCTCCAATTAAATTCTCTTTATTTAAACTTAAATGTGCATCTGGAAAATCTGTTTCGATTCATTTTTAATGCAGTATATCCGTCGCCTTTGAAGCTGCGTGGGTGTTGGCTACGCTCATTCAGCCCAATCACATAGTAGATCTATGCTCAGGGGCTTCATTCGCTTGCCGCCTACACGCATCTTCAATTCCTTTGGGTATATCGCTTTTGAAGTTGTGTGGGAATTGGCTACGCTCATTCAACCAAATAACACAGTCCATCTGTTCTCTGATGCTTCACTCACTTGCCGCAGGTACGCAACTTCAAGTGCCTTGGATTTCATTTATATCCTTAAAGCCAGCCTCTGATGATGGATATTTATAAACGCCCTTTCCTTAAAAATAAAAAATATGCACATTAATTAAAATGTAAATAACAGATTGAATATTTAATTATTTAAAAATTGAGAGTGCCTCTTTAAATTGGCGCAGCCAGTCGAGCGTATTGAATTATTTCTGTCTCTTTTGAAGCGGCGTGGGTGTTGGCTAGGCTCGTTCAGACCAATCAGATACTCCATCTATGCTCAGGGGCTTTACTCGCTTGCCGCAAGCGCGAATCTTAAATTACGTTCTGCATTGCAATTTTTTTTTTATCGTTCTGAAAAAATCCCTAGAACTCAAAATAGACGCAACAAAAAGATAAAGTAAAGACTTTAAATGTAAGAAAGGCCGAGTATTTATATGCATCAGGTTTGTTTATTGTTGTCACTTTGCCTGTTTAATGGTCGATTGATATATTTTATGTGAATAGATCAATGTTAAGTAATTGCGATTGATATAGATTTATTTCGATAAATGGATATGCATCAAATCTTGTGATCCATATGTTACGGATTGTGTTTTTTTTGATGCATTCGTTAATTTGATAGGTTTATGCGCGAGATATCATATGTTCGAGCGTGATAAAAGAGATTATACCCGTCGTCTTTGAAGGTGCGTGGGTGTTGGCTAAGCTCGTTCGGCCCAATCACATAGTCCATTTATGTTCAGGGGCTTCACTCAGTTTCTGCCTACGCGCAACTTCAAGTGTCTTGGGTATATAAAAATAAATGGGAGTAACAAATAATATATTAACCAAGTGTTTTAATGTTTGTATTATTTTTCAATGGTTGTTTTTAGATTCAAGTTCAGTATCTATCTTTAGAATGAGATGAGTGATGATTAAATTTACAAGAATAGTTTTATCGTTTTTAATGATTTTAACTTTTAATAAAGCCTATGCAGATGATGAAATATCCGCCGATTTTTTTGATCCTTCAATATATGAAATTGCAGATGTTAAATTGGGCCTGCTCACAAATGTAGATGGGAAATATACTATTTATGCAAATGGGAATATGCAGGCACCTGTCGATGTCAGTCTTGATATATACGAAAAAGGGATCCAGCAAAGAAGAGTCCTTTTAAATAAGATGGAGTTAAAAAATGGTGAACCCCTCATTTCTTTGTATCTAAAAAAAGAAGGCCCTGTTAATGGTTTGTTGTTTATGAATCAAAAAAATAAACATGGATGGGGTTTATCCAATGCCACTAACGAGTTTGAAAGTTTAGTTGAAACGGGCGCTGAATATAATCTTCGTATTAATGAAAATTATGTTGTTTATTATGTGTCAACGGATAAATCGGTGAACCATCAAGAGATATGCGTAAAGGTTGCAGACAGTTATGACTCATGTGGAAGTGGTAATGCGAGCAGTGCAAATATAAAAGCCATCCCCTCTCACGTATATCAAGCCAGCGATTTTTCTTTTTTACAGCATCCTGTGAGTTGGGGAGGCTATCCTGGAGATGCTCGCCTTGGTGGTTTAAGTTATTATGAATTGAAAATTACAGGTAAAAAAAATGCCTATATTAAAAATATTTCTGTAGTAGCGCCAATTGTAGGGAATGCTGCATCAGCACAAAATTTAATTATAGCTTCTCAAATTTCAAGGACGAATAATAGGATCTCAGTTGGGAATGATTGGAACCACAACACGACATTGTTTCTTCTTCCTCAAAAAGAAGAGGTTGTGACATCATTTGAAATTCCATTTCATGATTATTGGAGGAAAGGCCTTAAATTAATTCCGCAAAAAATGTATCAAAGAAAAGGAACTTCCTATTTTTATCAATTAAATGGTGTTATTCACTGGATAGCTGCAAAAAATTATAAAGGACTTTGGGGGGCATCGAATGGAATGTTTAATAGTGGGTCCTTGAATAGACCCTTGCAAATAACTGATAATTATGGAAATGAAAAAACATTGCTTATTAAGTTTGAATCAAATAAATATGTAATATATTAATCTATCATGCCCCAGTTAATCTGGGGTTCTTAATGTGTAATTTAGAGTATATTTAAAATGATACCTGTAAGTTCAAATGCTAAAAATTTCGCAAGTTATATTAATACGGGTGTCGATCCTAGAACGGGAACGATATCATATACATTAGAAATCGCAGAATTTGTTTCCCCTCAATTTAAATTTAATTTAATGTATGAACAAACAACATTAGATAATTCCGGTTTTGGAATTGGTAATCGTTTGATGTTAAGTAAGGTTTATGAACCCGTACGCGGCTCATTAGCACTTGAATTATCCACAGGCGCCAGTTACTTTATAAAAAGAATAATAGAAAATAAGAAAACAGGATTCTATAATTATTACTGTGATGATATACATTTAATAAGAAAAAGTGGATTTTATTATATATATTACATTGATGGTCGTATTGAAAAAATATCCGTTCCTACAGGCTTGTTAGATTCAATATCATACCCTGATGGAAAAAAACTAAAATTCAATTGGAATAGAGAAAGAGGAAAATATTTGCTCGTTGAGATAAATAATTCTGAAGGTGCTGGTTTAAGTTTTGTATACGAAACAAGAAAAATCACCTCTACTATGAGAGTCAATGGCATAAAATTTTATTTTAAAACATTCATCTTGCAAAGTTTTAAGTCAATGAATATTTTAACTAAAATCCAATTTGACAGTGGTGAGATTAGTTTTGGATATTTAAATGATTCAGAGAAGCTCCCCTATTTAAACGCGGTAGTAGATGAATTAAAATTATCTTTAAAAATAACTTATGGCGAAGCATTGAGTGTACCTGAGGGATATCCAAACACAGTAACGCCAATCACGGAAGCAAAATATTTTGACCCTTTTACGAAGAAAGAAAAAGTAATTTTATATGAATACGATCCAGATAATAATTACACCGGTTTCGGTGGTTATCTGCGTTATGAATTGAATTCAAAATATGATCCGATGGCTGATGGTGTGCGTGAAAGTTTTTTATATTATACTGTTGAAATACTAAAAATTATAAATAAAAGAAGGAAAGTAAAGAGGACTTATAACAAGTATCATTTTTTAATAAAAGAGGAATTTTTTGTTCAGAGCAATGGGAGGGACATAATATATCAGGAGAATAGCTATGCCTATGCTTCAAACTTCGAATTTCCTATCAGTGGGCAACCAAAAAATTTCGGGAAATTAGTAAAAAAGAAAATAGCATATAAAAAAGGAAATCAAACCGAGATACTCCTATTTGAATCATATACACATGATTCGTTTGGTAATTTGATTAAGGAAGTGTACACAGATGGTCGATATAAAGAATGTAATTATTACTTAGCATCGGGTGAAAGTGGCTGCCCTCCATCTGATAATGGAATGATAACTTACATTCGAAACATTCGGATGTATACGAAAGAAGGAACGCCGAAATCATCAGAGTATTTTAATTATTCGAAAGTTGCACATGATGCTTTATTGATTTTGGTTTCAGAAAAAGGTTTAGTATATCATTTTCCATCGGGGGAGCCATCCGTTTTATGGAAATATGGATACCATAAAAACCCTCTTGATATATTTACTTTTGGAAAAGTAGCCAAAGAGGAAACTTACCTTGAAAAAAGATTAGTATTAACCAAAGATTACACCTACCAGAAAACATCATCTACATATACAATTTTAATATCGACCTTTAATGGTTCCGATAGATATAATGAATCTTCAGAATACAGATTGGTTGACAACAAGATAGTTCTATTTGATACCGAAGGGTCGAGAGTTATCTCATTTCGATATCGTCTAAATGGTGAGCTTATTAATAAAAAGGAAACCTTTTCAAATACATTATTTTCTTCTGAAACGTATAATAAAAATCAAGACGGTCAAAATTCATTCGGAATCGTTAATGGAAGAATGCATAATGTAAAAATATATAATTCATACGGTTTCCTTCATAAAGAGTTATTAAAGAATGAAAAAAATGAACTTGAGGTGACTGCGATATATGTTTATGATGAATTTATGAATTTGGTACAAAAGAACTTATTTGATACCTGTAATGGCACAAAAGTCTCTAGTTTATTGAAATATGAATATGATAACTATCAAAATATAAGTCGTATAATTTACCCATCAGGTATGATATCGGAAATAACAAATGATTTCATAGCGAAGACAATAACGACAACCTCCGGGAATAGCAGAGAAATACTCCACTATAATGATACGCTAAATATAATAAAGAAAGAAATTAAATTAAAGCAGAATTTAAGTTCATTTCTTGAAACGTATTCTTACGACTTCTTTGATAATTTAATATCAAGCGATTATTTGTCAGGGGACGATAAGGTTGATTATAAAGTTGAAAGCGAATTTGATAATTTTAATCGACTCATTAAAAAAGTAACTTCATCTCGAGGGAATATATCTCTTACTGAGAAAACAATCTATTTTTCAGATACAACAGATAATAAACCGATTAGATTTTTAATAAACGATTCTGTTGTTGGGTCAAGAACTTATGATGGTATAGGTCGTATTTTAACTGAAACAAGACAAGACAGCGTTAAAACATATCGTTATTCGAACGGGTTTAATCCAATAAAAGTGAACTTTAACGCAAATCAAGCTGTTGACTATGAATATGTATTTAATAATCAAATCTGTTCTGAAAAAGGTAAAGATGCACATAACCGATTTGAGTATCAATTAGATAATATAATATTATTAGAAAATGACAGGGTGAAACAAACAAACGAATATGATAGCAAGAATAGAATCCAAAGGATTAATATCCATTGTTCGGAACTTGATATTATTGAATCTTTCTCTTACACATATTCCACGATTGGCCGGATTCTCTCTTTACAGCGACAAAATGGGTATCTAGAAACATACTCTTATAATTCTATCGGTTTATTAAGTGGTGTGGAATTATACAGTTATAGTCTAAAAGGTGCAAAATCAAATATTCAATATTCTCTTTCAGATAAACCTTCAATTTTGACTCTGGATAATGTGAAAGTGATTATAAGTTATGATGATTCTGATAGAGAAAAATCACGATTAATGAAAGTGGGAAATCGTGATATTATGGAGTATACATATATCTATGATGCATTTGATAGAAAGATAAATATTGAATGTCGCTATGGAAATAAAACACATACTGAAAAATACACTTATGATTCCATGTCTAGATTGATTGAGTATATCAGTTCTGGAGAGTTGAATCCTGTTGATGAAACAGGAAAAGAGATTGTTTCTCAAAAGTTTGAGTATGATGTTTATAACAATATAAAGTCAATCCAGAGCGGATACAGTAACCATTCAAAGAAAACAGAAAACTACATATATGATCCTGTTAAAAAACAGACGCTAATAAGTATCACGAGTGTGGAAGAAAATAAAACAAAAAACATTGAATATGATTTAAATGGTTCTGTAGTGAATGACTCCTTTGCTTCATATACTTATAACTCCTTGAATCAAATGTCATCTTGTGTCGTTCATTCTCCTCAAGATCCCTCACTAAAAGAGTGTGAGTATGTGTATGATGCATCAAAAAAATTAGTATTAAAAGATATGAAGAAGAGAAAGGAATTTTATATCTATGCTGATGGAGATAGCGTTAAGAATATTATTTTCTTTAACGAAGAAGAAAAGCGAATCTCAGAAATTATCTACAGTTATGTATATAACGCAGTAATTAGAACATCAGAATTTTTTATTGATGAAGGTGTTGAAAAAATAGACATCTTACTTTGTGATTACAAAGGAACGCCTGTTTGCAATGTAGATCCTTCAGGAAGGTTTAATATTTTTAGAAGGAATACGCCTTATGGTTCTGGAGATAAAAGAAATGTTTAGATTAATTAATTTAAAAGAAGATAATTTGAGCGAATTGATTGACATCAAAAAAAGAAGATTCTTAATAAAAAGTCTTTTTGCCATTGGTTCAACTCAGATAATGATTTTACCTTTAGAGTTAAAAGCCGCGATTAATTTTTTTAATGAAAGGTCAAGCTCTTCTTTAATTGAACGAGGTTTCAATTCTGAAATAAAAGATGCGACTTCTAAGTTGTATTTTCTCGGAAATGGATATCGTTCTTATAATCCTTCGATAGGGCGTTTTTATGCTCTAGATGATTACAGCCCTTTTGGCGCAGGAGGTATAAATCCTTATACGTATTGTAATGGTGATCCAATAAATTATCTTGATTATGATGGTCATTTAAGCGCAGGCGCTGGAGCTATTATCGCATTTAGCTTAATAACCATATTCGCCTCAGCCTTTACATTTGGTTTAGGGTTGCTTGCCCTTGCTTCTGGGGTCGCTGGTATAGCTGCATTTATGGCAGGCTCAGCCGTTGTATCTGGTGTATTAGGGCTCACTTCTGGCGCTTTAAGCTATGCAGAGGGGGTGGTAATAGACACTGATCCTGAATTGGCCGCGAAATTAATGATTGCCTCTACCGTTTTTGGGGTTGCATCTGCACTTGCTTTAGTTGGAAGCTATGGGATTGCCACAGCCAGTCAAGTAATGGGTAAAAGCAGTCTTGCTTGGAAAAATGCACTCCTCACTTTTGATCTGAACCGAACAACTCTTCTTAGTCATGGCGCTCCTGGCTTAACCATGACAAAAACTGGACTGAAATCAGGCGCGGCACTTGCTCGACTTGTGAAAAATGAACGTGCTGGGATCACGGGGGTAAATGAAATATTTCATTTACGCACTTGCTATGGTGCTTTTGGAGGTCGAATGGTTTCACAAGGACAAGTCTTATCAAATAAAATAAATATTCCTGTTCGTGCATATATTGGTAAAATTGGTTCTAACCCAGATACTATTAATTCAGTGCTTTTTAGGCCTCAGCAAAATATTCATCTTGCTAGAATGTCCACTGGTGGAAATATGATAATGAGCGGAATTTCAAAAACAGCTGTGCATGTAAAGCATCCTTCAATGATCGGATTCTAAGCGCCTCAATCTTGTTGCTTCTAGGCTTGTCGCCGACACGCATATTCAATTACTTTGGGTGTTTCCCATATATTTGAAGTTGCAGGTAGGCGACAAAAATGGAAAGTCCCGGTAAATTTTTATTTTATTTTATTTTATTTTATTTTATTTAGTTTAGTTTTGAGAGACGCTAAAATAGCCTTGGATCTTTAAAGGTGACGGCTAGAGTACATCTTCAGCATGCTCAATAATGACACTCCTTCTTCATCATAGGTTTTTATTTTATCAGCGAGAGTTTATTAAAATGTTGCCTGAAAATTCAAATGCAAAGAATTTCACGAGTTATATTAATAGCGGTGTCGATCCAAGAACGGGAACGGTTTCATATACATTAGAAATAGCAAAGTTTGTTTCTCCTGCATTCAAGTTAAACTTAATGTATGAACAAACAATATCAGATAACTTCGGTTTTGGAATCGGAAATCGTTTGATGTTGACCAAGGTTTATGAATCTGAGCGCGGTTCATTCATGCTTGAATTATCTACAGGATCCAGTTTTTTTATCAAAGAAATAAGAGAGAATAAAAAAACAGGATTCTACAATTATTATTGCGATGATATCCACCTAATAAGAAAAAACGGGTTCTATTATATACACTATATTGATGGTCGTATTGAAAAAATATCAGTTCTCACTGGATTACTAGACTCAATATCTTACATTGATGGAAAAACATTAAATTTCACATGGAAAAAGATAAGAGAAAAAATGTGTCTTACTGAAATAAATAACGCACATGGCTCCAAACTTATCATTTATTATGAGAACCGTTTAATTAAATCTGAAATGAGTACGCACGACATTGTATATTATAAGAAGTTATTTACTATAATTGATTTCAACTCAAAGGCAATATTGTCAAAAGTTAACTCATTTAGTAATGATATTTTGTTTAAATATACAGCGATAAGAAATGGTGCTATTTATTTGAATGAGTTAAAAAATGAATTAAATTTGTTAGTTAAAATCACTTATGGAAATCAATTAAATGTCCCAAAAGGATATCCAAGCAAGCCATTTCCAGTTTCTAAAGTAACCTATGTTGACAGTGTAACAAACAGATCAAAAGAGATTTCATATGAATATGATCCAAAAAATAATTACACGGGTTATGGTGGTTATCTTCAGCATGAAATTAATTCGAAGTATGATCCCATTCCTGATGGTGTGCGTGGAAGCTTTGAATACTATACGATTGAAACACTAAATATTTTAAATAAAAAAAGGAAAGTAAAAAGAATATATAATAAGTATCATTTTTTATTAAAAGAAGAGTTTTTTATTCAAAGAAATGGTCGTGAATTAAAGTATCAAGTCAATAGTTATGTCTACGCATCAAATTTTCTTCTTCCTATCAGTCAACAGCCAAGGAATTTTGGAAAAGTAATAGAAAAGACGGTGGTATATTATAAAGGGAATCAATTTGTTGTCCGAGAGCATGAGATTTATCATCATGATTTTTTTGGAAATCTAATAAAGAAAATATACACGGATGGGCGATATAAAGAATGTAACTACTACCCTGTATCAGGTGATAAAACGTGTCCGGCATCAAATAATGGAATGACAACCTACATTCGAAACATCAGAATGTTTACGAAAGAAGGTGTATTGAAATCATCAGAGTATTTTCATTATTCAAAAATCTCAAATGATTCTTTTCTCATTGCCATTTCAGAAAGAGGTTTGGTTTATCGTTTTCCTACAGGGATCCCATCTGTTCTATGGAAATTCAAATACTTTGATAACCCAAACGAGGCAGACTTTTTTGGTCGTATTTTAAAAGAAGAAACCTACATTGAAAACAAATTAATATTGAGTAAGATTCATGATTATAAAGTTTCATTATTCAGTTATAGGGTATTAAGTTCTACTTTTAGTGGTAAAGAACGCTATTCTGAATCAGCAGAATACAGGATTATTGATAATAAGTTGTTAATTTCTACCCATCCTGATTCTAGAACGGTATCCTTCAAGTATAATGAAAATGGAGAGGTTATAAGTAAAGTTGAAAATTATTCAGACCTATTGATTTCTACTGAAAGCTATAGTAAAAACACATTTCCAGGTAATTCTTTAAGTATCGTTAATTCAGAAATGAACAATGTTAGAGTTTATAATGCATACGGATTTCTACATAAAGAATTATTGAAAAATGAGGAAAACAAACTTGTAGTGAGTGCCATGTATGTTTATGACGAATTCATGAACATGGTAAAGAAGAATCTATTTGATACCTGTGATAACACCAAGGTCTCTAGTTTGTGGTTATATGAATATGATGAATATCAGAATCTAATTAAAATAACATATCCAAGTGGTAAGATAGATCAAATAACAAGTGATTTCATACAACAAACAGTAACAACTATTTCTGGAAAGAGTAAAGAGGTCCTTTATTATGATGACAAGTTAAATGTAATAAAGAAAGAACGAAAAAGGACTTCTGGTCAAGATGATATAACCGAAATATATCTATACGATTTTTTTGATAACTTAATATCTACGTCTTATATAGATAGGAAATTATTTAATCATGAAATTGAAAACGAATATGATTATTTTAATCGACTTATCAAAAAAACAACCTCATCAGGAGGGCATTTATCTGTTGTTGAAAAGACAATTTACGATTCGAACAATATAGATAATAAACCGATTAAGTACTTATTGAACGATGTGCTTATTTCTTCAAGGACATATGATGGCATTGGAAGATTATTAACAGAGACAATGCAAGATAGAGTAAAAAAATATTTTTATGCTAATGGATTTAATCCTATAAGAATTGATCTTAATGAAAATAAAAGTATTAGCTATGAATATTTATTTAATAATGCCATTAGTTTAGAAAAGAGCAATGATATAAATAATCGTTTCGATTATAAGTTAGAGGATATTGTTTTAATAGAAAATGATAGAATAAAACAAAGCAATTTGTATGATGAAAAGCACAGAATCAATGTTATGAATCTGACTTGTGCAGAACTTGATATTTCTGAATTATATTTCTATGAATATTCCACGATTGGTCGGATTCTATCATTAAATAGAGTTAATTCCTATAAGGAAATATATAGGTACAATAATATTGGACTGTTAAGTGGTGTTAAATTTATAAATAATACGTTAAAAAACTTCGAATCAAGGATTTATTATGATCCTTCAGATCAGCCTTCAATTTTGAGTGTGGATAATGTAAAGGTCATTATAACCTACGATGATTTTGACAGAGAAAAAACACGGTTAATGAAGGTTTCTAACCGAGATGTTATTTTACATACATATATTTATGATGTTTTCGATAGGAAAATACAGATTGATAGTCGGTATGGAAATAAAATAAACACAGAAAACTTTACCTATGACTATATGTCTAGACTCATTGAATATAGAAGTGTTGGGGAATTAAGCCCTCTGGATGAAACAGGAAAAGAAATAACGAATCAAAAGTTTGAGTATGATATTTTTAATAATATAAGCTCCATTTTAACAAGTTATTCAGATCATACCAAAAGAACAGAGAGGTATACTTATGATAATCATCAAAAGCAAAAGTTAATAAATATACAGAAGATTGAGGAAAATACAAACATTCATTTTGAATATGATTTAAATGGAAATGTGATCAATGATTCCTTTGCGTCGTATCGTTACAATTCTTTGAACCAATTATCTCATTGTGTTGTTTATGGATCAACATCTGAATTGGAAAGAGAATGTGAATATGTTTATGATGCGGCAAAGAAACTCGTTCTTAAAAACATGAAGAATAGAAAAGAATTTTATATTTATGGTGATGGAGAAAGAATTAAGGATATTTTTGTCTTTGATTCTGAAAATAAACGTTCTTCTGAGGTTATGTTTAGTTATCTATACAACGCAATAATTAGAACATCAGAGTTCTTTATTAATGAGAACAATGAAAAAACAGAAAACCTACTTTGTGATTATAAAGGAACCCCTGTTTGTCGTGTAGAACCTTCAGGTGAGTTTAACATTTATAGGAAGAATACACCTTATGGGGTTGGAGTGGAAAACAATGTTTGAATTAACAGGTATAGAAGAAAAAGAATCAAATGAATTTGTTGATATGAACAGAAGACGTTTTTTAATAAGAAGTTTTTTTGCTATTGGGGCAATACAGATAATGGTATTACCTCTCGAAGTGAAAGCTGCGTTTAATTTTATAAATGAAAGGCGAAGATCTTCTTTATTATATAGAGGATTCAATTCGGAAATAAAAGATACTACATCAAACTTGTACCTTCTTGGTAATGGATATCGTTCTTATAATCCTTCGATATGCCGTTTTTATTCGTTGGATGATTACAGTCCTTTTGGCGCAGGAGGTATAAATCCCTATACCTATTGCAATGGTGATCCCATAAATTTTCTTGATTATGATGGCCATTTAAGCACGGAGGCTGGAATTATTATTGCTGTGAGTCTCAGTGTATTGTTTGTCTCCTTGTTTTCATTTGGTTTTGGTGTTCTTTCTTTTGCTTCTGGCGTCGTGGGTGTCGCTTCTTTTTTGGCGGGATCTTCGATTGTTTCTGGTGTATTTGGTGCCACGTCTGGCGCTTTAGGTGTTGCTCAGGGAGCGGTGATGGACACGGATCCTGAGTTAGCTTCAAATTTAATGATAGCTTCAACTGTTTTTGGGATTGGATCAATTTTTGTTTCATTTGGAAGCGTTGGATTTGCCTCAGCAGCTCAACTTATGGGTAAAAGTAGCCTTGCTTGGAAAAACACGGTGCAGCTTACTCATATCACTGAAACGAGTCTCCTCGCTCACGGTGCGCCAGCTTTAACGATCACTTCAAGTGGAATGAAATCAGCCTCTGCGCTTGCTAAAATTGTGCAAGTTGAACGCTCTGGAATAATGGGGGTGGACGAGGTTTTTCATTTGCGAAGTTGTTATGGGGCTTTTGGTGGTCGCATGTTTTCACAAGGGCAAGTTTTAGCAAATAAATTAAATTCGCCTGTTCGCGCTTATTCGGGACGTATTATCCCGAACCCAAATAAAGTAGGTTCAATGCTTTTTCGACCTCAGCAAAATGTTCACCTTGCGAATATTTCTACGTTCGGAAATTTGATAATGAGTGGCGTTTTCAAAACAGCTGTGCATGTAAAATATCCTACAATGCTTGGTTTTTAAGAGATTACATCTTATTGCTTTGGGTCTTTCATTTATGCATTAATTTATACCCAAACGAGGTGAAAATGTCCGCTTGGCTGCCGCCTAAAAGCCCCTGAGCATAGACCGACTGTGTCATTGAGCTTTGAGGGCGCAGCCAAGAACGCTGCAGTTTCAAAGGCGACGGGTATAGTTCATGAAGAGATCTTTAGGCTGTGATAGGATCTTGGGCTGTTTTTTCCTAATCCCCTTTTGCGAAATAACGCGAAAATACAATGATGAGGAAGCTCTGTGCTTTTACTTATTGATAACTATGATTCTTTCACTTACAACCTTTATCAATATTTTTCCCAATTGGGTGTGCAGGTTGAAGTACGCCGAAATGATGCGATCACACTTTCTGAAATCAATTCCTTATCTCCTCAACATCTTGTTATTTCTCCAGGCCCAGGCACGCCAGATGATGCGGGTATTTCTCTTCAAGTGATTGCCCATTTTGCGGGCAAAATTCCTCTTCTTGGGGTCTGTCTAGGGCATCAAGCCCTTGCACAGGTTTTTGGAGGGAAGGTGGTGCGCGCTCGGCAAGTCATGCACGGCAAAACAAGCCCTGTCTTTCATCAGAATCAAGGTGTTTTTTTGGGTCTAAATAACCCCTTGAGGGTGACACGTTATCACTCCTTGTTGGTTGATTTTGAGAGTTTACCCTCTTGTTTCGAAGTGACGGCTTGGACTGAGCGTGATGGGCATTTTGATGAAATTATGGGTATTCGCCATCGAGATTTAGCGCTCGAAGGGGTGCAGTTTCATCCAGAAAGCATTTTGACTGAGCAAGGTCATGAATTATTAAATAATTTTCTTTCGCTCTCTTCTTAAGTATTTGCTTTATTTTTTAATGTTTTGAAAGCCAATCCATTCGCTTTTGTTTTATACCTGTCTCCTTTGAAGCTGGGTACAGGCTAGGTTCGCAGCGCGCAATCACAGAGTTCATCTAGCCGTCGCCTTTGAAGCTGCGTGGGTGTTGGCTGCGCTCGCTTAGGCCAATCACAGAGTCCATCTATGCTCAGGGGCTTCACTCGTTTGCCGCAGGCGCGCATCTTCAAGTTTCTTGGGTTATATGCTCAGGAGCTTCACTACGCTTTGCGTAGGCGCCTCATCAATTACTTTGGATATATATAAATAAATGCCTTCTTCCTTTCATGGATTCTTTTATTTTTTGAGACCCTTTCTTGTGCGATTTCCAAGGCGAAACGCTTGTAAATACTATGCTTAACTAAAGGTTTATCGCGGGGTTTAAGAGATGAATAATCAGAAAAAGACAGAGCGCAAACAATTTGATGAGGTCATGGTGCCATGCTATTCCCCTATGCCCATGATCCCTGAATATGGAAAGGGAGCGAGACTTTGGGATCAAGAAGGGCGAGAGTACATCGATTTTGCGGGAGGCATTGCGGTGAGTTGTTTAGGGCATGCGCATCCTTCTTTGGTGAATGCCCTTAAAATTCAAGCTGAAAAGCTTTGGCATTTAAGCAATGTTATGACCAATGCGCCCGCATTACGCTTGGCAAAAAAACTGACTCAATCGTGCTTTGCTGAACGTGTCTTTTTTTGTAATTCTGGCGCGGAGGCCAATGAAGCTGCATTAAAGCTTGCGCGTCGGCGAGCATTTGATATTTACGCAGAAGAAAAAAGCGAGATTATTGCCTTTCATCAAGGATTTCATGGTCGCACTTTTTTCACTGTCACCGCAGGAGGGCAGCCCGCATATTCTGATGGATTCGGTCCGAAGCCGGGTGACATCACTCATCTTCCTTATAATGATCTTCCCGCCTTTGAGGCCTGTATTTCAGATAAAACGTGCGCTGTCATCGTAGAGCCTGTTCAAGGTGAAGGGGGCGTTATTCTGGCTGACGATGCATTTTTACAAGGGTTGCGTGCGCTTTGCAATAAACACCATGCATTGCTTATTTTTGATGAAGTTCAAACCGGGGTCGGGCGCACGGGCTCATTTTATGCTTATCAGCAAACCTCTGTTATTCCTGACATTCTTACCAGCGCCAAAGCACTTGGTGGGGGATTTCCCATCGGTGCCATGCTCACAACCCGTCTTTTCGCGTCTCACATGAAAGTAGGAACACATGGGTCAACCTATGGAGGAAATCCCTTGGCTTGCGCTGTTGGGCTTGCCGTGGTTGAGCTGGTTAATCAAGGGAAATTATTGGAAGGGGTCAAAGAGCGTGAGGTTTGGTTTCATCAAGCTTTAGATGCTTTGAATGCAAAATATAACATGTTTCAGGCTATTAGAAGCAAAGGTTTGCTTATTGGCGCTGAGTTTAATGATACATACACAGGACGAGCGCGGGAGTTCTTAAGCCTTGCAGGGGAGGAAGGATTGCTCGTTTTAGCCGCAGGGGCCAATGTGATTCGCATAACGCCTTCTCTTCTCATTACGAAAGAAGAGTTCGATGAAGGTGTGATCCGTTTTAGTCGTGCGCTAGCAAGGCTTCAAAAAGCATAAGTAATTTAATGAGAATGACGCATTTTGTCTTTTATCATGAGATCTGGAGGAAAAGGGATGTTAGTTATTCGGCCAATTAAGGCGTCTGATTTTGATGTTTTGATGCAATGTGCGAAAGAGTCGGGGCATGGTTTTACGTCTTTACCTGTTGATAAAGACGTGATTCAAGCGCGAATCGATCATTCTATAAAAAGCTTTTCATTGGACGTGTCTTCACCCGGAAATGAAAGTTATTTAATGGTGGCAGAAGACACCGAAACGGGAGAAATAGCAGGAACGACAGGCATAGAAGCGGCTGTGGGTTTAGACAGTCCTTTTTACAGTTACCATGTTAATAAGGTGGTTCACCATTCTCGGCGCTTAAAAGTACACAATGTGGTTGAAGTGTTGAGCCTTGGAAATAACTACACGGGGCTGACTGAAATCTGCACTTTATTTTTACGGCCTCAATTTCGAGGTGGTTTCAGTGGAAAGCTTTTATCAAAATCCCGTTTTTTGATGTTGGCGCAGTTTCCTGAAAAATTTTCGGACATTATCTTTGCTGAAATGCGTGGAATTTCGGATAAAAAAGGAGATTCTCCTTTTTGGGGATGGTTGAAAGATCATTTCTTTTCCATTGATTTCATTTTGGCCGATTACCTCGCAGGAACAGGACAAAAAGGCTTTATTGCGGATTTAATGCCGAAATTACCTATTTATGTCAATTTATTGAGCGATGAGGCTCGCGCAGTGATAGGGCAAGTGCATGAAAAAACACGTCCGGCTTTACGCCTTCTTGAAAACGAAGGATTCACTTACAGAGGATACATTGATATTTTTGATGCCGGCCCTACCGTAGAATGTTTACGCTACAACATCGATTCGATAAGGCGCTCCTTCAGTGCGAAGGTAAAAATAGCCCCCCATACCAGCGCGCAAGACTACCTTATTTCTAATACGCACTTTCATCATTTTCGCGCCACTGCGTGCAAAGTTGCAGTCGATCAAGAGGCCAATCAGGCCATCGTGACTCAAGAGGTCGCGGATGCATTGCGGGTGATTGAGGGAGACAGGGTGCGCCTTGTGGCTATAGAGGATCGAAAAAATGACACTCTTTATTGAAAACAAAGCCGTTTTAGGTGAAGGGGAGGAGTTTCTCTCACTGAATCCTTATAACAGCGAGATTATTTGGCATGCCAATGCGGCCAGTCCTTATCAAGTGGATTTGGCTGTAAAAGGGGCAAGAAAGGCTTTCTTGTATTGGAAAAACACCCCCTTTTTAGCGCGTTTTGCTTTGCTAACACGTTTTAGTGAAAAACTAAAAATAGCCTCTGAGCATTTGGCACACGTTATTGCTGAAGAAACCGGAAAACCACTTTGGGAAGCCCGTACCGAAGTGGCTGCAATGGAGGGGAAGGTTGCGATTTCATTGCGCTCTTTTCATGACAGAACGGGAGAAAACATCAAAAGTGCGCCAGAGGCTAAGATCGTTTTGCGTCATCGGCCTCTTGGCGTTATGGCGGTTTTTGGGCCTTATAATTTTCCCGCTCATTTACCCAATGGGCATATTGTTCCCGCGCTTTTAGCCGGAAATACCGTGGTTTTTAAACCCTCAGAATTAACGCCAAAAACAGCAGAAGAGACCATGAAAATCTGGTTGGATGCAGGCCTGCCAGAAGGAGTGATCAATTTAGTGCAAGGAGGGCGAGAGACGGGATCCGTTTTAGCAAGCCATAAAAACATTGATGGGATTTTATTTACAGGTAGCGCATTGACGGGGCATTTACTGCATCAAAAATTGGCAGGACATCCAGAAAAAATGTTGGCTCTTGAGATGGGAGGCAACAATCCCATGGTGGTTTCTGACCATTACGAAGATCTATTGGCAACCTTGTATTGTATTATTCAATCCGCTTTCCTGAGTGGTGGGCAGCGTTGTACTTGTGCCCGTCGTTTGTATATTCAAAAAGGTCAAAAGGGGGACGCGCTTTTATCTCGCTTGGTTGAAAAAACAGCGCACATTAAAGTGGGTGGGCCGTTTGATGATCCCTCTGCTTTTTTTGGTGCGCAAATTTCCATACAAGCGGCGGAAAAAGTGCTCGCAATTCAAGACCGACTTATTTCTTTGGGAGGAAAGCCGCTTTTAAGCGTCTCGTTACTTCATGATGCCCTTTTGTCTCCTGGGATCATTGATGTGACAGGGCTTGAGAAATTACCTGACGAAGAAATTTTTGGTCCTCTTCTGCAAGTTGTGCGTTTTGATAATTTAAATCAAGCGGTTGAATGGGCGAATGAGACGCGATATGGCTTGTCTGCAGGCTTGATATCAAAAGATGACGGAGAATGGGATTATTTTTTAAATCATATTCGAGCAGGGATTGTAAACCGTAATTCTCCCCTAACGGGGGCGAGGGGGGATTTGCCATTTGGTGGCGTGGGGGCTTCTGGAAATTTACGTCCAAGCGCTTATTATGCCGCTGATTATTGCGCTTATCCTGTGGCATCCATAGAGCAAGAACGTGTTCTATTGCCTTCTCAATTAAGCCCTGGGATCATTTTATAGTTTTATCCCCGTCGCCTTTGACGGTGCGTGGGTGTTGGCAGCTCTCGCTGCGCCCAATCACATGCTCCACCTATGTTCAGGGGCTTCACTCACTTGCTGCCTAAACGCAACGTCAAGTGTCTTGGGTATAAGGAGAAGAAAATGAGCGGTATAAATGCATTGTTTGATGAATTATGGAAAGACTATACTCAGCGCCTTTGTCCTTCAGCTTTAAAAATCCACGACATGCTTTATGAAGGGCGGCCTTTAATCAATGATCACATTGCCTTGCGTACTTTTGGGCATGAGAAAACAGGTCTACTGCGTTTAGCGGCTCATTTTATTGCTTTAGGGTATGTTCAAAAAGGAGAATATCATTTTAAAGCGAAGAAATTATACGCCTGTCATTTTGAGCACCCTGATTCAAATTACCCCAAAGTCTTTATCAGTGAATTGCTTCTTAAGAGATGTTCAAGCCAATTACAAGACACAGTGGAAGATTTGCTTGAAAAGGTCGAAGTTTCTTTATTGGAAGAGTCCGCTTTTTTATACAATGGCAGAATGTGGGATATTGATTTTAATACTTATAAGTTATTAGAAAATGAAAGTGAATATGCAGCCTGGGTTGGCGCTCACGGATTTGGTGCAAATCATTTTACGATAAGTCTT
>CAMRBZ010000047.1 GCA_947040595.1 uncultured Enterovibrio sp.
GGTCATAGAGATAAATTAATCACGGGTCTTTAAAATCATTAAATATGCAACCCACTGCTCTATCGTCAGATTTTTGCTCTGTAAAAAATGTACTATGGCTGCGGGCAGGAGAAAGCCCTTTTGAGACCTCGGCCTGCAAGGTTGGACAGATAGCATCTTCTCGCGGCTTTATGGCCCATTGTCATTTCGAAAAGAATTTCACTTGCAAATTAGCATTCAGCTCTATAAATTGCATCAACAACACTGACTGACCGTATAGTCAGTTTCCGTTTTCATATCACTGCAGACAGACAAATAAAATGGATAAGAAAAAACAAATTGTTGAATCAGCAATCGAATTGTTCGCAACGAAGGGTTACGAAAATACCTCTATTGCCGCTATTTGCGAGCATTCAAAGGTATCAAAAGGCTTGGTTTTTCATCATTTTAAAAATAAGGATGGATTGCTGAGAGAGGTCTTTAAGCGAATGGCGGAGATTATTAATGAAGTTGCTGAGTGTGTCGTTAATGCTGATACAAAGCAAAGTCCAAGAGCAAGATTGCTTGATTTTCTTGAGAAGATTTTCTTATCAATGGCTTTGCCTGAACATAAGCTGTATTACCAATTCGACTTTCAAATTTTGTGTCAGCGTTCAACAAGAGCGCTTTTAAAAGACTTATTTGACGAACGATATCAGTTAATGATGACCTCATTTGAGGAGATCTTATGTGATATTCCTGCGGCCAAGCCTCAGATTGATAGCCATATCATTATTGCGGAAATAGAGGGTATTGCTCTGAATTATTTGTTCTCAACAGAGAATTACCCATTGATGGAAATTAAAGAGCGCTTTATCCAAAAACAGCTTTTATCGCTCGGACTGCAATAAATTTATAAAAAAAATGGTGAGAATAAAATGAAAACACCTTATGAAATTCAATATGAAACCTTCGCAGCGGCTGGCGGCATTTATGACAAACGACATGCAAAATTGTATGCAGAGTTTGCGGATGCTCTCATTGCAGATGGTAGTTACTCCATCATTTATGAAGGTGTTGCTCATGCTTGTTATACAGCGATTATTATCGATGCGGCACCTCACTTGAAATGTTATGTCGTCGCTCCACTCGCGGTACTGCCGGGCTATCAAAAACAAGGCTACGCAACCCGTTTAATGGAAGAAGCTGAAAAACAGCTAAAGCCAGACGTGGTATTTATTATGGGTGAGTTCCACCATTACGGAAAACGCTACAACACTCCTCACAACGTTGCTCTACCTGTAAAATCCTTAGCACCATTGGAGAATTGGTTTGCACTTGCGTTGACAGAAGGTGCTTTAGATGGCGTTGGTGAATCAAGATCAAGCATGACCGGTCCTTATGCTGAACCACATATATGGATGCATCCTAGCGAGCAAGTAAAAAAGTAATTGAACTTGCGTGCTTACGGCAAGCAAGTGAAGCCCCTGAGCATAGATGCATTCTGTGATTGGGCGCAGTGAGCGTAGCCAACACCCACGCGCTTTAAAGGCGACGGGTAGAGACATAAATTAATCATGGGTGTTTCAAATAATTGCATTTCAATTTTAATGTCAACGTCATATTTTAAAAAATCGAGCATGTTCGGAATGTCGGCTCGATAAGAATAATCTAGAAGAAAATGGCTTTTATCACATGCAGTAAAACGACAACGATAACGTTGTTTTTTTTCAGCAGTAAAACCCGCTTTCATGATGTCTGTGTTGCCACATTCTGGGCAATGAATTTTTTGATAAATGCTTATATCGGCATGATACAGAAAAAATGTAACCAAAAGATATGAATGGACTTAAGTGAATTGGCCTGGTGAATCATTTCATCTTTATTGTATTGATGGTGATTTTCTTTTTTTTGACGGGTTTTCGAAAGGGCAGAAGTATGAGGTGTAATGCCAATAAACCGCTGCAAGAGATCGCCCCAAAAAGAAGTGCGATAGAGGAAACCGAGGTGGGTTGAGAAGAAAAATAAAAATACCAAGTTGGCCATAAAAAAAGAATAAGAAAGCTGAGTTCAATCATGCAGCGTTTGCAGCGGCCTAATTTGGCCAGAATGGAGTGAGAGTCGTCTTTACAGTATTTGCATTTCATATTTTATTTATACCCGTCGCCTTTGACGCTGCGTGGGTGTTGGCTGTGAGTGCTATACCCAAAGTTATTGAAGTTGCGTGCCTGCGACAAGTGAGTGAGGCCCCTGAGCATAGATCTACTCTGTGATTGGGCTGAACGAGCGTACCCAGTACCCACGCAGCTTCAAAGGCGACGGGCATAAGCACAATCAAAGAGTCCATCTTATCAATGCTCTGGCTATGTTTAGGCGCTTCCTTTACTTTTGCCTACGCGGATCTTTAATTTCTTTGAGTATGTGTTTTATTTTTAAAACAAAAACCCCCATGGAATGAGGGCAAATATAGCATATTTATGTGAAAAGCTTATACCCAAAGTAATTGAAGTTGCGCGTCTGCTGCAACTGAGTGACGCCTCTGAGCATCGATGGACTCTGTGATTGGGCGCGGCGAGTGTGCCCAACACGCACGCCGCTTCAAAAGCGACGGGTATAATCGTTTAACATCCGGGCCCACAGTCTAAGCAATGCTTAACCATTTCAGGGCCTAAATGGAGCTTGGCGTTTAAATCGCGAAGTGCGGTGCGGACACCTTCTTCAATGACAGGGTGGTAAAAGGGCATTTCGAGCATTTCAGAGACGGTCATTTTCATTTGATGCCCCCATGCGAGCAAGTGGGCTAAATGTTCTGCGTCTGGCCCTATCATTTCAGCCCCAAGAAAGCGTCCGCTCCCTTGCTCTCCATACAGGTGTAAGATGCCTTTATTGCGTAACATCACGCGTGAACGACCTTGGCTTTCAAAAGAAACAACGCCTGTTTCAAAGCAGCCGCAAGAGCCTAAACGTGCTGTGATTTCTTTATAGCTTTCTCCAATCATCGCAATTTGTGGGTCGGTAAAAATGGCGGCGATGACGCTGCGTCGAAGGCCTTTTTGGACATTTGGAAATTGTCCCGCATTTTCGCCAGCAATGCGCCCTTGATCGACCGCTTCATGTAAAAGAGGGATTTGGTTGCTGGCATCCCCTGCTATAAAAATCGTGGGGACGGAGGTTTGCATGGTGTAATAATCGCGAATAGGAACACCGAATTTATCGCATTTTAAATGGGTGTTTTCGAGGCCGAGATTATCCACATTGGGCTTACGGCCCGTGGCGGCGAGAACGTAATCGACTTCAAAATCTTCCAGCACGCCTTCTTTATTGAAATATTGGATAAGGACTTTATCACCCTCACGGCGCATCTCTTTTACTTTGGCGTTCGAGTCGAGATAAAATTCTTGGTTAAAGACCGCGTTGGCGTACGCCATGATACTCGGATCGCTCAAAGGACCGATTTGCCCGCCCACACCAAACATTTTAACGTCAACCCCTAAGCGTTTAAGGGATTGCCCTAATTCTAAACCGATGACGCCAGGCCCAAATACAGCAATAGATTTGGGTAAGTCTTTCCATGCAAAAACGTCGTCATTAACAAGAAGACGATCCCCTAAATGGTTCCACATTTTTGGCAAAGACGGTCGAGAGCCCGTTGCGATGACAATGCGTTTGGCTTTGACGAGGGTTGTGTGATTCACCATTAAGGTATTGTCATCAATGAATTCGGCATAACCTGAGATTTTGTCGGAGTCTGGAATTTCACTCACACCTTCAATGACAAAGCCAACAAATCGATCTCGTTCGCGCTGAATACGCGCCATGACCTCTTGGCCATTGATTTTTATTTCCCCGTCAAGATGCACGCCAAATGCGGGGGCTTTTTCTATTTGGTGCGCCGCTTCTGCTGCGGCAATGAGTAATTTTGATGGCATGCAACCGACGCGTGCACAGGTGGTGCCAAATTGGCCGCCTTCAATGATGGCTACATTGTTACTGTGTTCTTTTGCGGCGCGATAGGCTCCAAGGCCTGCTGTGCCTCCACCCAAAATGGCAACATCAAGGTTTAGGGTTTTCATTTATTTGATTCTCCAAGTCATATCAAACGGTTTCTTGTTTTGAAATGAATGATTTTCCCGTCAGCCTTGTTTGAGTCAGCGATTGATTGTGTTGGGCGCGAGGGGATTTAAGGGGAAGAGCGCGTGCCTTCTTTGTTAAAAAGGAGGGGGAGGCCCCTCTTTTAGGATGGCTCTTTTTTGATTTTATGCGAGATAACGAATGAGATCTTCACTGCCCCCAATGTGTTTTCCACCAATGAAAACTTGGGGCACGGTTGTTTTTCCTGTGATGGCGCGAAGGCTGACCGTGGTCGCATCTTTACCGAGAATAATTTCTTCATATTTTAGCTTGTGATCAATCAAAATCTGCTTGGCTTTTACACAAAAAGTACAGCCCGGCTTGGTGACGATAGCAATGGATTCTTGCAATTGATGATCCGGGGCGATGTATGCCAGCATGGTGTCTGCATCTGAAACTTTGAAAGGGTCGCCAGGTTCATTTTCTTCAATAAACATTTTCTCAACAACACCGTCTTTCACAAGCATGCTGTAGCGCCATGAACGCTCACCAAATCCAAGATCGTCTTTTGATACAGCCATGCCCATTCCACGTGTAAATTCAGCATTTCCATCAGGAATGAATCTGATGTTGTCAGCTTCTTGATCTGCTTTCCAAGCGTTCATTACAAAGGTATCGTTGACGGACACACATAAAATGTCATCAACACCGAATTCTTTAAAAACAGGGTGAAGTTCGTTATAACGTGGGAGGTGACTTGATGAACAGGTTGGAGTGAAAGCGCCTGGTAAGCTGAACAGAACCACTGTTTTGCCTGCAAAGATCTCATCGGTTGTGAGATTAATCCAAGCATCGCCTTGACGAACAGGGAAGGTAACTTGAGGGATTTTTTGCTTTTCTTTGTTTGTTAGATTCATTATAAAGCCTTGTAAATTAGTTGTTTTATTGCGTGGTGTCTGATTGATGTGTTTATATTAGGTTAAAGATGCCAAATAGGTCTAATCGATTGAATTTATTATTTTGATAGGTAAATCCTATCTTATGGGGGTGTGATGAATATTCGAGATTTAGAATATTTGGTGGCCTTATTTGAGCACCAACATTTTAGAAAAGCAGCAGAAGCCTGTTTTGTGAGCCAGCCGACCTTGAGCGGGCAGATAAGAAAGTTGGAAAATGATCTTGGTGTTCTTTTGCTGGAGCGTACGAGTAGAAAGGTTTTATTTACCCACGCAGGGGTCGGGCTTGTCAATCAAGCCAAAAAGATTTTGATGGAAGTGAGGGTTCTTGAAGAAATGGCGAGCCTGCAAGGCGAAGATATTTGTGGGCCTTTTCATCTTGGCTTGATCCCAACGCTGGGGCCTTACTTATTGCCTTATATTGTGCCTGCCATTAAAAAGATGTTTCCTGATTTGGAGCTTTTTTTGTATGAAGCTCAAACGCATATATTGGTTCAAAAATTAGGAGAAGGAAAATTAGATTGCTTGATTTTGGCATCGGTAAAAGAAACAGAGCATTTAAAAGAGATCCCTCTTTTTGATGAGCCCATGTATCTTGCGATACCAGAAAGCCATCCTTGGGTTGATAAGAAGGTATTACTTTTATCGGACTTGCAAGGTGAAACTGTCTTGATGTTAGGGGATGGGCATTGTTTAACCGATCAAGCGATGGGTTTTTGCTTTGCCGCTGGAGCGAAAGAAGATGCTCGTTTTCATGGAACGAGCTTAGAGACTTTACGGGGTATGGTGGCCGCAGAAACGGGGATCACCTTGTTACCAAAACTTGCAGTGCCAAAAGAAATGCGTCGCGACGGGGTTGTCTATGCGAAAATTATCAATCCTGAGCCAAAACGATTAATTTCCTTGGCCTATCGACCCGGCAGTTCGATGCGGCCTTATTATGAAAAACTGGCTTCGGTGATTTCCAATGTGATGGACGCGCATTTTGATTAAAGTCACGGCCTCAAGCGTTTTTATATATGCAAGATATTTGAAGTTGCAGGTCGGCGCCAAGAACGCAAAGCCCCTGAGCATAGATGGACTCTTTGATTAGGTTTTGAGGGCCTCGCTAAACCCCCTCAAGCTTCAAAGGAGAAGGGGATAAACAGCCAATAATAGAGAATGCGTTTGTGTTTTGAAGGCTTTTTTTACTGGGCGTCTATGTGTATAACGTCTATACGCCGATTTGACTTTTTTGAGTCTTTGAGTCGGTTCCCATTTTTTTAAGTGTAAAAAAAATCCCCAACAACATGGTTGTTGGGGATTTTTTGTTGGGGCGTATGTTCAATATTCAGGGTTTTGATGAAGCCTTTTCAGGTCAATCACATCGTCCATTTCTCTTGCTTTTCTATTTTAAAAAACAATCTTGAACGTCCCTGATGTCACGTTTTAATCTGTGTATACCCCTCGCCTTTGAAGTTGCGTGGGTGTTGGCTTCGCTCGCTCAACCCAATTACATCGTCCATCTATGCTCAGGGTTTCACTCACTTGCCGCCTACACGCATCTTCAATTCCTTTGGGTATATGTACTCGAGATAAAAATTAAAAGAGTTCGTCTTCTGCTACTTCATAAATATTGTCTTTGGTCTCGTTCGAAGAAACATACTCTGTTGGCGCGGTTCCTTTTTCGAAATATTCGAATCGGGAGCTGCTGTCGCTTCTTCTTGTCAATAAACCCGATTTTCTGTCGATACGGACAATAACGATGTTTGTTGGGAGTTTTTTACGCTCAGCGGGGACATTTTCCAACGCCTCTTTCATAAAATCAATCCAAGCCGGTTGTGCCGTTTTACCGCCCGATTCGGCGCCAAAAATTTGCTTATCGGTTAGATTTTTATTTTGAGTGGCTTGGCCTAAAGAACGGGCGTGATTATCAAATCCAACCCAGACGGTTGCGACAAGTCCGGGGCCAAAACCTGTGTACCATGCATCTTTGGATTCATTGGTTGTGCCTGTTTTACCTCCAATATCACGTCGATTCAATGGTTTTTGAGCGCGCCATCCTGTGCCGTTCCAGCCTGTTCCATCGCGCCAGCTGCCACCGCCCCAGATATTGGCTTCAAGCATTTCGCGTACTAAAAATGCATTTTGTTCTGTGATCGCACGTTTTGGTTGAGCGCTTGTATCGTCCTTTTTCTCTGTGGGTTCTGTTTGGGTCTCTTGCCAAGAAATCGGATCTTCAAATGTGCCCTCTGTGAGTTCATTGGGTTGATTGCAATTGGTATGGCAGAGGTTAAGATTTTTTGCAGTGTAGATGACATCCCCTAAAGGCTCTTCGACTTCTGCAATGTAAAAAGGCTCTAAGTAATAGCCTCCATTAGCAAAGACCCCGAATCCTTGCACCATTTCCATCGGGGTGAGGTTTCCTGCGCCAAGGGCAAGCGGTTCAGCGCGGGGGAGTTCATGGGGCTTAAAGCCGAATCGAGAGAGGTAATTGATGGTTTCATCTAAACCGACACGTCGCAAAACACGTACGGCCATGACATTTTTAGATTGTGCGAGGCCAAGGCGAGCACGGGTTGGGCCATCATACGTTGGGGGGGAGTTTTTAGGACGCCAAGCGATCCCTTGGCTTGAGTCCCAAGTGTTGATTGGGGCATCATTGATCAAGGTGGCCAGCGTCATTCCATGCTCTAAACCTGTAGAGTAAATAAAAGGTTTAATGATGGATCCGACTTGGCGTATCGATTGCGTTGCACGGTTAAATTTGCTGTGTAGGAAATCAAAGCCACCCACTAAGGCTTTCACTGCGCCATTGTTGGGAGAAAGAACCACTAAAGCTGTATTGGCGTTAGGGACTTGGCTTAATTTCCAAGTGTCATTGACTTTACGTACCCATATTTGCTCACCCTCAGTCAATATCTCAGAGGGGTGCTTTGGGGGAGATCCTTGAATGTTATCTGTTTTAAAGCGACGAGCCCATTTCATACCATCCCAAGGCAAAGAGAGTGTTTTGTTGTTTTTTACTCTGACGAGGGCGTGATCGTCTTGCACTTGTATCACTACCGCGGGAAGAAGATCGGCATATTCAGGTTGTGATTTAAGGTGTTTAGCTATCTTCTCATCAGTCCATGTTGATGATTTGTTATGCCAAAGCTTCGCAATTGCGCCGCGGTATCCGTGGCGTTCATCATAATTTAATAAATTGTTGATGGCGGCATTTTGTGCTGATTCTTGTAAGCGAGAATCGATGGTGGTGGTGACTTTATAGCCTGATTCGTATACTTTTTCGCCGTATTTTTCAACGGCCCATGCGCGTGCCATTTCGGCAATGTAGGGGGCTTTAAATTCAATTTCAATTCCGTGATATCGGGACTCAAGTACTTCGTTTCTCGCGTTATCGTATTGTTCTTGAGTAATGTATTGCTCTGAAAGCATACGCATGAGCACAACGTTACGGCGGGAGGTTGCACGCGAAAGAGAATAAAGGGGATTCATCGTTGAAGGGGCTTTCGGCATGCCTGCAAGGGTTGCTGTTTCGCCTAGCGTGAGTTCGCTCAAATTCTTATCAAAATACACTCGGGCCGCAGCGCCAAAACCATAAGAGCGATAACCTAAGAAGATTTTGTTGATGTAAAGCTCCAAAATTTCTTCTTTGGTTAATAAACGTTCAATGTGTAATGCAATGAACATCTCTTTGATTTTTCGCATTAATTTCTTTTCATTGGACAGATAGAAATTACGCGCTAATTGTTGCGTTATGGTGCTGGCTCCTTGTTTTGCGCTTCCAGATGCAAGCACAACAGCAAGCGCACGGGTGATCCCTATAGGGTCCACTCCGGGATGCTCGTAAAAACGGCTGTCTTCGGTTGCAATGAGGGCATCAATTAAGGGGCCTGGAATTTCTTCAAAACGTACAGGTATTCGCTGTTTTTCTCCAAAGAGGGAAATCAGTTTTCCGTCTGCGCTGTAAATTCGCATGGGGGTTTGCAGCTCTACGTCTTTGAGGGATGCAACGTCAGGTAATTCAGGCTTTAAGTAAATATAAAACCCTAAAATGGTTCCCAGTCCTGCGATGAGGCAAAATATTGCGAGGATGAGCAGTCGTTTAATGAACTTCACTTGATATGTCCCGTAACTTTTTTTGTTGAACCATCTGAAAATGCTTGGTCCGTAGTATAAAGATAATCATTCCAAAAATATTCAACCTACGACGAGAACTTATAAAAAGTTACTTGGAGTTGACAAAAATGAGGTGTCGTTGCATATGTTTCGTTTAAGCGCAGCGATCGGTATTGATATAGGAACAACTTCTGTACGGGTGGCTTTGATCCAAAAGCGCGGCAGAACAACACAACTTAAAGCGCTTATTTGTGAGCCAACACAAGGGCGTACCCTTGAAGATACCCTCATAAACATAAAGAAAAAACTTAAAAAAGAACACAAATTACTCTGGTTTTTTATGCCGAAGCAAGTTTTCGGCATTCCTCAAAGTAATGTGGCCGTAAAACGTTTGGCTGTGGGCTTGGACGTTCACGAGCAAGAGAAATACACACAAGTGGGTTTGCAATTGGCAGAAAGCTTGGGTTTGCCTATCGAAGAGCTCCTCTATGATTTTCGCCCCTTGCCTGAAAATAACGGGGTTGAAGTTTATGTTTGTCGGCGCGCTGTCATTGAAAACAGTTTAAATGCGTTGGCGTTGGCAGGTTATCAGTTATCTGTGATTGAATTACAGACCCATGCACTCATGCGTTTGTATAAACAGCAAATGACCCATTGTGCACGCATTGAATCTTCATTGATGTTGGATGTGGGGAGTGAGCGTGTGCAAATTTGTGCAGGAGACGGTCGCTCTGGGCAGTTTTTTCGTGAACTTCCCTTGCCGCTTAAAACCCAAAGTATCTCTGAGCCCGAAGTTGTCTCGATTTTCACTGGGCAATTAATAGAAATTATTCAAAGGCAATATCAAGTGGCGGCGACTTCAGTGGCTGGAGCGCATATTAATCGTATTTGGTTGTCTGGTGAAAATGCAAAATATGTGGATACCTTGTCGTTAGAAAAACGCTTGGGATGGGAGGTGAAAACCCTTAATCCATTGCATCGACTTACCTGTTCGCCTCATTTGATTGAGAATTTGACCGAGTCTGCGAGTGCTTGGTCTATTGCTATTGGGCTTGCTCTTGGAGAGGACGCATGAGACGGACAATGAATCTCCTTCCTTGGCGGGAGATGAATCGGCAAGCATTGCGAAAGCATTTCTTTATTAAATCGGCTTTTTTTTTCAGTCTTCTTTTGGTTCTTCTTTTTTTTACATATCAATATCAAGAGGGCAAATTGAATGCGCAATTAGAGCGTAATCAATTAATCAATAATGAAATTGACGAATTAGCCCTTACCTTGCGTACTTTTTCAACAAAAGAAGTGGAAAGAGACGCATTGGAACGACGTCTTGATCTTGTTAACTCCCTTCAAAAACAAAGAAATAATGCGACTTTGCTTTTTAATCTCCTTCCTGATGTCATGGCTGAGGGGGTGGTTCTTGATAAGGTGTCGATGAAAGACGGAAAAGTCAAAGTGGAGGGGCGCAGTCATTCTAATGCACAAGTGGCGCATTTTTTAGCTCGCTTAGAAAAAGCGAAAGGGGCAAAAAACGTGCAGATCCATTCCATCATAAACACACTTAATCTTTCCATTGACGATGAAAATCGTTTCCGAGCCACATTTGAATTGACGGATCACCTTCTTCCTGTTTTTTCGAAGGAGCCTCAAAATGGCCGCTGATTGGCATGATTTTGAAATTGATGAAATCCCTGAGTGGTCAGCTACAGCGCAAAATGCGTTTTTTGCTGTTTTGAGTGCTATTTTATTTTGTTTGTTTATGTATTTATTGGTTCTTCCTTTAAACGAACAAGAAACGCAAGCCAAGCAAGAAGAAGGGATCCTTAAAGGGCAATTTCGTTTAAAAGCACAACAAGTGGCGGCTTTGCCTAATGTCGACACTCAGCTTGAAAAATTGAAAATATTTTATAAAAAATTGACGGAGCAATTACCCGAAGAAGGCGATTTAGCCGTGTTGCTGGCGGGGATCAATGACACGGGTTTGCAATATGGCCTTCATTTTGAGCGTCTTAGTTGGGAAAAAGGGGTGCAAGTGGGTTGGTTGTATCAACTTCCATTAGACATTCAGTTGACAGGGAAATACCGAGATGTCGGCTCTTTCACGGCTGCCCTTGCGCGTTTACCTCGTATTGTGGCTTTGCAAGATTTTACTTTAGAGCGCACGAAAGAAGCGAAGGATGTATTGAGGTTTGTCGTGACAGCGTATACCTATCGTTATATTGAAGAGCCAGGAGAAAAGCAATGAGGCGCCTTCTTTTTTGCTTTCTTTTTTTGATGCTCTTTGGATGTGAACCCTCCGCTTCCCATGCTGATCTTAAAAGTTATATCGCGAAAACTAATTCTTCAGCAAAAGCCACCGCAACCCCTGTGCCGCCTGAGCCTCGTTATGTTCCTATGCCTTTTTTAGGGTATGACGTTCAAGACCCTTTCGTTTTTCCTTTGTTATCTGGAAAAGAAAATTATGCGCGAGGAACATGCTGGCAGCCAGATGATTTACCAGGAAAAGATCCTCTGGAAGCCTTGCCGTTAGAGTCTCTTTCATTTAAAGGGGTGATGGGATCAGAAGGGCATTATTGGGCCTTGCTTGAAGGGAAAGATAAAAGTATTTATCGCGTGGGTATTGGGCGCGTTCTTGGACTGAATCGCGGGCGTGTTGAAAGTATCAGCAAGAACAGTTTGTCCATCACCGAGCATTTACCTGATGGGCTTGGATGTTGGCAAGTTCGACACGTTCGATTGACATTAACTCATTATGATAAAGGGTAAAAAAATGACGAGCCTTTGGAAGGGAATCTTGCCTAGAGGTAAAAAAAATCCTTGTTGGCCTTTGTTTTTTATTTTGATAGCGCTTTCGTTACCTGCTTTTTCTGCTCATCAACTGCAAGACATTAAATTTAGCGCTGAAAACGATGATGTAACGCGCATGAAAATGACCTTTGATGCCAGCGAAGTATTGACTTCCTTTGATAAGAAAAATAAAAAATTAGTCCTTCTTTTAAAAGACACTCGCGTCAAGGCGGGGCTTATGAAGCAAGGAAAAATAAAAAATGCAGGGAGTTTAGTTCAATCATGGGCGGTCGCGTCAGAAGGAAAGGACCTAAAAGTTACGGTTCAGAATACGGCTTCTTTTGGTTATGACTATTACCAAAATGCAAAGACCTTGATTGTTGAGTTTTTTCCTCTTGTCTCTGCTCCAACGAAGAGAACAGACACTTCACGAGTCGATGTAAATTCCAATATATCCATTAATTTTCAGGACATTCCTATTCGTGCTGTATTACAAATGGTGGCAGAGCACAACAACTTCAATTTGGTTGTTTCTGATGCCGTCAAGGGGAGTCTCACTCTGAGATTGGACGATGTGCCTTGGGAAAAAGCATTGAAAACTATCTTAAAAGTGAAAGGTCTCGGTCAACGACAAATAGGTAACATATTGCTTATTGCGCCAAAAACAGAATTGGATGAACAAGAACGCCAATTGATGGAGATGCAAAAAACAGAAGACGAGTTGGCCTCGTTGCGCTCTGAAGTGATAAAAATTAATTATGCCGATGCCAATGAGTTTAAGAATATGCTGGGAGGTGTCGATGATGATGATGTGGTGAGTTTGCTTTCATCTCGTGGCAGTGTCGGGGTTGACTTGAGAACTAACTCTTTAATTGTAAAGGATTTAGCTGATAATATCGAGGTCATCAAATCGGTTATTTCTTCTTTAGATATTCCTGTTCATCAAGTTGAAATTGAAGCCCGCATTGTGACCGTTGATGAAGGAACACTGGATGAAATTGGTGTGCGTTGGGGGGTTTCTAATACCAATGGCTCCTTTACCACGGGAGGGTCAATTGAAGGTAATTTAGGTTTGGATTATGAACAAAAAACAGGTGATAATGTCTCTTCATCTGACAATAATTCAAACACTCAACGTGTCGATGATTTTCTAAATGTTAATTTAGGCGCTGTGAGCCCAAATGCAGGCAGCATTGCTTTTCAAGTGGCCAATTTAGGTAAAGATTTACTGATTGATCTTGAATTATCCGCTCTTCAAGCTGAGTCTCGTGCTGAAATCATTTCAAGTCCTCGACTTTTAACAACAAATAAGCGTCCCGCTTATATCGAACAAGGGACGGAGCTGCCTTATTTGGAGGCCTCCTCCAGTGGGGCGACGGCGGTCTCGTTTAAAAAAGCAGTATTAAGTCTGTCTGTGACACCGCAAATTACGAATGACAATAAACTTGTTCTTGATTTAGAAGTGACTCAAGATAAGCCCGCCATTACGGTGAAGTCAGGAACCGGTGAAGCCATGTCAATCAGCACACAACGCATTGGAACCCAAGTTTTAGTCAATGATGGTGAAACGATCGTGTTGGGGGGAATATACCAGCACGAAATGCAAGAAAACGAAGATAAAATTCCGTTACTGGGTGATATTCCTTTTATTGGGCAACTTTTTCGAAGAAATTATGAAACAATGGGTAAGCGAGAGCTTCTTATCTTTGTAACTCCAAGAATTATGCTGCAATAATAGGGGACGCGACAAAAAACACTCTCTAGGTTACGGCGTTATTTTATGAGGTAATCCTTAAATTTCACGCCACTATGGCCCCAAAAAGCAATATTTATAACTTAATCTGGGACCTGTAAATATTTTAAGTTGCCAAAGCACTACTTGACCTGAGATAATTTTTAGTCTGATCACGAGTTATATGTGAGGAAATTGGTGCCTCAGGCTTGCGTATTACGAGCCTGCGGGCGGTGTTGTTTTCATTAACCGCGCGTAAACTGCTTAAAATGGCTGAAAAACGAAATATTTTTCTTGTTGGTCCGATGGGAGCTGGCAAAAGCACAATTGGTCGACATCTAGCACAGCAACTGCATATGGAGTTTTACGACTCAGACACTGTGATTGAAGAACGCACAGGTGCGGATATTGCTTGGGTATTTGATGTCGAAGGTGAAGAAGGTTTTCGCATTCGCGAAGAAAAGGTCATTAATGATTTAACCGAAAAACAAGGCATCGTTCTGGCGACGGGAGGGGGCTCAATTTTGAGCCGAGAAAGCCGAAATCGTTTGTCTGCTCGTGGTATTGTTGTGTATTTAGAAACAACGATTGAAAAACAATTAGCACGTACACAGCGTGATAAAAAACGACCACTATTACAATCTGACAAGCCGCGTGAAGTTTTGGAATCGTTGGCAGAAGAGCGTAATCCACTTTATGTGGAAATAGCTGATTTTGTGGTTCGCACGGATGATCAAAGCGCCAAGGTTGTTGCGAATCAAATTATTGAACTTTTGGAAAGTCACTAAACAAAAAGCAGAGAGGCGATGGAGAGATTAGAGGTTAACCTTGGTAACAGAAGCTATCCAATTTCGATTGGAAAAGGATTACTTTCGTGTCCCGAATATTTTTCTGAGGCCAAAGGGCGTAAGACTGTTATTGTAACTAATCAAACGGTTGCACCATTTTATGCTGACCTTCTTTTTCGCACTTTGCAACAAGCTGGCGCAATGCCAGCTTTACTTGTTTTGCCTGATGGTGAGCAATATAAAACACTTGAGACCTTTAATTCCATTCACACGTTTTTACTCGAAGGCGCTTATGGGCGGGATGTTCTTCTTGTCGCTCTAGGCGGAGGGGTGATGGGTGATTTGGTCGGTTTTACTGCTGCTTGCTATCAGCGCGGCGTTGATTTTATTCAAGTCCCAACCACCTTGCTTGCTCAAGTTGATTCTTCGGTGGGAGGTAAAACGGCGGTTAATCATCTTTTAGGAAAGAACATGATTGGCGCCTTTTACCAACCTAAGGCCGTGGTGATTGATATTGAGGTTTTAAGCACGCTTCCTGAACGCGAGTTCTCGGCTGGTATGGCGGAGGTGATTAAATATGGCATTATTGCCGATCTTCATTTTTTTTCTTGGATAGAAAAAAACCTTAGTGCATTGAAGCGTTTGGATGCAAATGCACTAAAATATGCAATAAGACGCTCTTGTCAGATCAAAGCGGACATTGTCAGTGAAGATGAAAAGGAGACCGGGGTGCGCGCTTTGCTCAATCTTGGTCATACTTTTGGTCATGCGATAGAAGCGCATATGGGTTATGGAAATTGGTTGCATGGAGAGGCGGTGGCTGTAGGAACCGTTATGGCGGCATCCACAGCGCTTCATATGGAATTGATCAGTGAAGAGCTGCGAAATCGCATCGTTTCCTTGTTTGAAAAAGCCAATCTTCCACGAAAAGCACCAGAATGCATGAATTATGATGTTTTTCTTCAATATATGAAACGAGATAAAAAAGTGCTTTCGGGGCAATTACGTTTTGTATTACCAACTTCGATAGGTTCTGCCGAACTGGTTGAAAATGTAACGACTCAAACACTTGCTCACGTCATTACCTCACATTAGCGGGTTCTTATATGACTGGCTTCTACAACATGGTTGCCTTGGATTTAGACAGCCAGATCCAATTGCTATCGAGAATTCAGTTTCTTACTCGATTTAGTTCAAATCTTGTTCAAATTACAGGTGATTCTGGTTCAGGAAAGACATGGCTCAGTGAGCGATATCTTGAAAGTTGGGCGACGGAGCCCGTTCAGTCCTTATTGCTTTGTAATTCAAATCAGCAAGACGCCCAGCACCGTTCCATTATTTTGCGTCAAATTGTGCGCGATGCCGTTTTTAATGAAAATGATCTTCTCTTGCAAAGTTTGGATGAGATATTACAAGGGCAGAGTATTCATGCATTGATTGTGATTGATGACGCTCATCGATTAAGGCCCGCTCTTTTGGAAGAGCTTTGGGCATTGGTGAACGAAGCGCAACGACGGGATGATTGGCAAATTAATGTCTTGCTTTTTGGTTTGCGTGGGAAATTGACTAAATGCTTACATAAAATTTCATCAGGCCAAGGGTTAAAACCTTTAGAGCTTGAAATTAGCCTATTAAATGAAAATGAACGGGATATGTTCATTGATGTTTTAATCGTCAGTAAAAAAATGGATGCGGCTTCACGGAGAGTGTTAAAACAAAAAGCACTTTCATTGCCTCTTTTACCAGGGGCATTAAGAGGATTGGAATCTCAGGAGAACTTATCAATGGACGATAAAAAATCCCGCACGCCTATTGTGTTGGGTGTGTTAATGTTTTTTCTTCTTGTGGTGGGTACAGGCTTGGTTTGGCTTACACTCTTTCCTTCCGCCCCAGAAGAGCCGCTTGTTCGGCTACCCGCCGCGCCAGGATTGCCTCTTAATCCTCTTTCTTCGTCTGAATTGACTGATTCAAAAGAGCTTGTGAGCGACGAGCCTCCTGTATTTGATGACACCCGTTCTTTTTCAGAGCCTCCAGAGCTTGAAGGGATGACTGTGGGGCGTACCGATAAAAATTTAAGAGAAGTGGTGCTGCCTGAAGAGGTTGTGAACGCCATTATTGACGATCAAAAAAAGGCGGACACTCTGAAAAAGACTCAGGGACCTGAGTCAATTTCTCACGAAGAGCCTCTTAAAGAAAAGAATATGCTCTCAGAAACAGTTTCAAAAATGACTGATAATTTGGATGTGCCTTTAGCAAATCAAATTTTGCTGGCGATTCCAAATTCGCATTATGGATTGCAGCTTGCCGCTTTGGAGTCTAAGCGCGAAGTGAATGAATTCATAAAAAAATATGATTTAACAGACAGGGTGTTTGTTTATGAAACTCGGCGTAAAGGGAGCCCTTGGTTCATGGTCTTGTTCGATCAATACCCGAGTGTTGCAGACGCGAGAGAAGCACAAACGAAGCTTTCAATAAGTTTGAAAAGTCTTTCACCTTGGCCAAAATCCTTTACCCGTATACACGATGAAATTAATTTGCTGAATTAGCCTCGCAGAGGTTTGAGTTTAAGTGCGAATTTCCGCTGATTGATGGTCAAAAATAAGATATAATCCGTCCCTTTTCGAGCTGTGTTGGTGACGCATTAATGAAGAAGCATCGTGCCTTTCTTAAATGGGCAGGAGGTAAATATTCTCTGCTAGACGATATCCGTCTGCATTTACCGCCAGCTCAAACCTTGATTGAACCTTTTGTTGGTGCAGGATCTGTTTTCTTAAACACGGATTATGAGCGATATCGTTTGTCTGATATCAATCCGGATTTGATCAATCTTTATAATTTATTGAAAGAAAAACCAGAGCCTTATATCAATGACGCAAGAAGATTGTTTACGCCTGAATTTAATCAAAAATCGGCTTACCTTTCTTTGCGTGATGAGTTTAATAACAGTCAAGATATCTATTTACGTTCTCTTTATTTTTTGTATATGAATCGCCATGGATTTAACGGTTTGTGCCGTTATAACAAGAAAGGGGGATTCAATGTGCCTTTTGGTTTAAATAAAAAGCCGTATTTCCCACAAGCGGAGCTTGAATATTTTTCTGAAAAATCCAGCAAAGCGACCTTTGTTTGTGAAAGCTTTCAGAAGAGTTTTGATGCGGCATCGCAAGACTGTGTTATTTATTGTGATCCGCCTTATGCCCCTCTTTCAACGACGGCTAATTTTACGTGTTATTCGAGCCATGGTTTTGGTCTTGATGAGCAACGACTCTTGGGTGAATATGCAAAAAAAGCGTCCACAGAAAAACGCATTCCGGTTTTGATTTCAAACCATGATACGCAGCTAACGCGAGACTACTATAAAGGCGCGCATTTGAATGTGGTTAAAGTGAAACGCACTATCAGCCGTAATGGGGCGGGACGGAAAAAAGTCGATGAACTTTTGGCCTTATTTGATTACAGTAAGGTTAAGAAGTAACCCACAATACCAAAGAGATAATGCCAGAGAACAAACTTGGCTACTGAGCGATTACCAAGGAGATGATCCCGAGTAAAGTGAAAATCATGATCCCTATCATTATTGTGCCAACAACAAGGTAGGGTGTAATACTGGATTGTTTAAAATCACGTTTTCGGCTTTCTTCTGATTGAACGCCGAACAAACCAGCCAGAACGCTTTTAATTAGATCACCGATTTTTGGTTTCTTCTCTTTTGGTTTCATATCACCTCGCTCAAGAAAAAATCTTCTTTTTATTAAAAAGCGTAACAGTTCCAAACATTCCTTTTTTCGTCTCTCATTTAAATTGAATACTTCGCTTCTTTTTTTCGGGGCAGTGCCATAGCTTGTGTCTGATGGCCACATTTTATACCCCTTTCCTTTGACCTTGCGTGGGTGTTGGCGGCTCTTGCACTGGCCAATCACATAGATTTATGCTCAGGACCTTCTCTCGTTTGCTGCAGGCGCGCATTTTCCAGTGTCTTGGGTATAGAATCCTTTGTTATCGACAATTCACGGCTTGTTCTCAGGGATTTTTCCGGCGCAATTTATCGCTAACCACTTAATGGAATGGGTATGACCTGCTTGCCGCAGGCACGCATCTTCAATGACTTTCGGTATATATTATTTCTTATTTTGGTTTAGCGTGAAAGCTGAGAGGGGGGGATTTTGAGGATCCTCACAACGGGAACTTTATGATAATAATT
>CAMRBZ010000048.1 GCA_947040595.1 uncultured Enterovibrio sp.
AACGCCGTTGAATTTGGGATTGATATTCATGCGAAAATGCAGATTTGAGCCACCACCAGTACGACGTTGCTTTGCCATTGAACACCTCTTTTTGCAAGGTGGAAATATTACCACCTTAAATGGTGTCCGGGATCATTAGACCACTACAGCGGGAAGATACAAGAGGGGTTATCTGTTGAACCTCTTTTGCTCGGGGGTAGGCTGGAACCCCCGACCTTAAGAGGTTAAGATATCAGCCCAAGCAAATTAATCCTCCTCATGGACACAGGTGCCGAAGGGCCGAAAGTTCAAAATCTTAAAGAAAAAAAGGCGCAATAAACATCAAGCAATTTTCTTTGTTTTTTGTAATTGAGGGAAAAATTCTTCATGTAAGGCTTGAATCGCCCCTTTATAAGCTTCATCGGGAACAACAAACTGTACGCTCACATTTCTCATTGAAGAGTGCACTGAAATCGGGTTGATTTTGTGCGCCATTAAAGCCAATACACCTTGAGAAAGGATCGTATTTGTATCTATTTGCGCCCCAATCACACAAATTAATGCCACCATTTTTCTCGTGATCGCTGAATCAGGAAACCTTTTTTCAGCGCGATACAGAAGATGATTCAATTTTTGATCGATTCCACTTAAGTAGTACGTGATTGAATTGGCGTTCATTTCTTTACCCACTAAATGAACCCCTTCTTCTGTTATCATTCCCATAAAGTCATAGCTTACATTTTCAACTTTTCCGACCATGCTTTGATCAAAAATTTGCAAGGCAAAAACCTTGTTTTTCCCCCCAATGATTTCAATTTTTTGGGCCTCAGGATGAAAGGCCTCAGAAATAAGCGTCCCTTTATGCTGCGGCTCAAAGGTGTTTTTAATTTCCAACGGGATTTTATGCTGGCGAAGACCTGAGGCGGCACTGGGATGAATGGCTTCCATCCCTAAATTGGCCAGTTGGTCTGTCACATCGAAATTGGTTTGACCAATAGGGAAGACGTTTTCAACGCCGACAATACATGGGTCGGCACTGCTTAAATGATATTCTTTATGGATAATGGCTTTATCCGCAGAGGTCAAACAGGCAATCCGGCTGAAGGTCATTTCACTGTATCCTCTGTCGAAGGTTTTCATTAAACCTTCATCACAGAAAGCATACCCTGTCACAATGGGTAGTTCACAATGAAAATCAATTTCTTGCAGCGCATTTTTTATCACAGTGTCAAGATTTCCAATGCACTTCGGCTCCCACCCAGAAAGATCCACAAAGCGCGCATTGATCCCAAGACTTTTCAGTTTTAATGTGGTGTTATAGGCGCTGTGGGCCTCACCAATGGAAGAGAGAAATTCACGAATTTGAGGTAAATAATGCCGCAAGGTAAATTGCCCGTATTGGCAGGTCGCCAAAATATTTTCAATACAACGTTGGGCTTCATCCAAGCGTCCTAAAATAAAATTATCTGCGCGAATTCGATTTAAAGGGTCTGCAAAAATATGTTCATTAATGAGCAACATCCGTTGCTTTATATCTGCAATCCCTTCTTTCCAATGTTCATCGCGTTTCGCCACTTTTTGATAGATCCCGCCTTCACCGGTACGCTTGCATTCAAGCAGATCATCGGTGATCCCACTGTACGCTGAAACAACAAAAACACGGTTATACATGCATTTAGGGCGTAAGAAAATATTGTCCAGTACAACATCAAAGGCCGACATCGAAGTGCCACCTATTTTTTCAACGGTGTAGCTCATATTCATATCCTAGAGATCAAGAATAAAAGGAAAGAAGTTCAATCAAACAGAGGATAAACCCCGTTTTCGTCATGGGTTTCCATTCCTGTAATCGGCGGATTAAACACACAGGCCATCACCATATCTTGACCTTTAAATGCCCGAAGGAGGTGTTCGTCATGCTGATTTAAAATGTAAAGGGTTCCTGGTTTTATGGGGTAGGTTTTATCGGAAAAGACCTCAATCTCGCCTTCCCCACTGATGCAGTAAACGGACTCTAAATGGTTTTTATAATGTATGTGGGTTTCGGTGCCCTCAAAAATCGTTGTAATGTGAAAAGAGAAACCCATCTTGTCTTCTTTTAATAATAAACGGACACTTTCCCAGTTTTTCGTTTCGACTCGACGCTGCGTTTTTTTGCACTCTTCAAGGGTTCTTAGGATCATTATTTTTCCTTAAGATGCTTTGCGGGTGATAAGTTGAGCGACTTCATTGGCTGCGCTCTTTAAAATACCAAATCCTAATTCAAGCTCTGAATGCGAAATCGTTAAGGGACAAAAAAATTTAATCACATCGTCATCCGGCCCTGCCGTTTCGATGATCATGCCTTTTTGAAAGCAAAGCTCTGCCAGCCTCCCAGCTATCTCTCCATTTTTACATTGAATACCTTGCATCAAACCACGCCCTTTTCTTTTTTCAAAAAGAACAGAATAGGCTTCTCGCAATGCCTCAATCTCTTTTTTGATAAACAAAGCGCACGTCTCAATGTGGGTTTCTAAACGCTTGTCTTTCCAAAAATATTCAATCGCGCGTGTGGCCGTCACAAAAGCGTGATTGTTCCCTCGAAATGTTCCGTTGTGCTCACCCGGAGACCATTTATCCCATTTTGGCTTTAAGAGCACCAAGGCCATCGGTAATCCGTAACCTGAAATTGATTTGGACAAGGTCACGATGTCTGGTTGAATGCCAGAAGGCTCAAAACTAAAATAAGAACCGGTACGTCCACAACCCGCTTGAATGTCATCAACAATCGTTAAAATTCCATGCGCTTTACAGAGTTTATCCAGCTTTTGAATCCAAGAAACCGAAGCCACATTCAGTCCACCTTCCCCTTGAACCGTTTCAAATAAAACGGCAGCGGGTTTATCTAAGCCACTTGAATTGTCCTCTAACATGGCTTTAAAAAGTGCCAATCCATCAATGTCTGCGTACCCGTCATAAGGAATACGTGTGATCCCACTTAAAGATATCCCCGCGCCCCCACGATGATGTTGATTTCCGGTGGCACTCAGTGAACCCAAGCTGCACCCATGAAATCCGTTGGTAAAAGCCACAATATTGTTTCTCGCCGTGACTTTTCGCGCCAATTTCATTGCCGCTTCAACGGCATTTGTCCCTGTTGGTCCTGTGAACTGCACTTTGTAATCAAGATTTCGAGGCGCCAAAATATGATGACGAAATGCGGTTAGAAATGCAGCCTTTGCATGGGTGTGCATATCCAATCCATGAGCAACGCCGTCGTTACAGATGTAATCAATCAATGCTTCTTTTAATACAGGGTGGTTATGCCCATAATTTAATGCGCCCGCACCCGCCAAAAAATCCAAGTATTCCACCCCCTTTTCTGTCCTTAGCCAACATCCTTTCGCGCTTGAAAAGATGACGGGAAAACGATTTGAATAAGTACGTACATTGGATTCTTGTGTCTTAAAAATGTCCATAAATGCCTCGCGTCTTCAAAGTTGCGTTTTTAAGGGGATCCGATAAAGATATTCAGTTTCTTGTTTGCCTCTAAAATGGGCTTCTTTATCAAGAAATAATCTCACCGATCCATGATTTCCATACAATAAATCCACTTTTTTAAATAGCTTCCAAGATGGGGTATTGTTTTGGGTTATTGTTGTTTCAAGCACTTCAATAAGTTGAAGATTTTCACGTTCTAAAAGGGATTTCAACATCGAATACCCCAAACCTTCACCGCGCATTTGGGGTGCAACCGCCACTTGCCAAATAAAGAGTGAATGGGGTTTTTCAGGATTTAACATTCCGGAAATAAACCCGACAGCTTGACCTTTCGATTCAGCCAAAATGCTACTTTGATTAAAAAAAGAAGCTTGAAGAAAGTTACAATACGGGGAGTTTTCATCAAGGGGAGAACAATCAGAGATGAGATGATGGATATTATGGCCATCTTGCAATTTTGGCGGGCGAAAAACGCAATGTTTTTCTTTTTGATTAAAAGGCTTTTCAAGCCCAGATTTCTTTGGTGTTTTGATATTCATCTGACCTCCATTTGCTTAGAACTCTAAACATATTTCACATTAAAAGGATATACGCGAAAAACTATATATCAAATTTACCGGACTATTTTGGTTGAATTCTCATTCTTGATTTAATATTTATGCTTAGTGCTGTAAGTATTTTTAAGGGATTTTTGAACACAATGGCGGGTAAAATAATTGACACGAAAACAGAAAAACAACAGAGAATTTTATTGACCCTGTTGTTTTATCCAAACGATTTGAATGTTCAGCTAGACGGAAACGACAAAAATCTCTGAGCATAGAGAACGATGTGATTGGGCTTTGTGTACGCCGCCACACCGCATTTTTAAAGGTGGCGGATTTAGGCCGATATCAAAATGAAACGAAGTCTCGCGGACTATTTATCGAGCGATTCAAAAGGAATATGAAGCGCGTCAAGTGTCTCCAGTGCCGAGATGTCAAAAATAATGTTCGCCCCCTCTAAATAACGTCTTAACATGTCGAGTAAAAACGTTGAAACATAACAACGAAATTGTTCTGTACTCAATGCGCTTCTGGCTTTGACAATCACGCCCCAATCCCCTTCTTGTGCAGAAAGCCCTAAAGCCACCGCCCCTTCAACAAGGCTTCCACACGCCAAACCGATGTCCACATCCGCGTTATCACGAGACGCAGCGGCCATTGCCAATATGGCGGCAAGAGGATTATATTCTTCAATGAATACATCAGAAGAGGAATTTAAAATCCAACCTTGTACCAAGGCATCACGTGTTGACTTTTCCTCTTGCAAGAGACTTGAAACATACCCACCCGAAAATTGTTCTGCAATGGCCAAAGTCTTACTTGAGGTGCTAAGACGTTCAGCAAGAGAATGCAACATGGGTTTTTCCTCTCCCACGGTATATTCCCCCAATACCCGTTTTACCTCGTTTATCACTCCTTTAATGTCAGAATGTTTTGCTGGATAAAAGATTTTGATTTCAATAAAAGGCAAGAAAGAACGGTATCCAAGTTGATACCCAAAGGGGAGAGGAAGAGATTCAAATCGATCATTAAGAGAAGACTCGCTTAAGCCGAAAGTATAAAAACGATGAATGTCTTTTTTATCAAGATGAGGAAAAGCAACATGAAGCTTGGGTAATACTTCATTTTCAAACATGGATTTAAATTCAAAAGGAACCCCAGGAGTAAAAAAGAAAAGACACTCCTTTAAGGTTGCAAAAAAACCGCAAGCGGTTCCCATCGGATTATCCAGCAAGACGGCCCCTTCAGGCAACATGGCTTGTTTGATGTTGCTCTTTGGCATTTCTCGGCCATTTTTTTCATATTTTTCTTTGAGGGCCGTCAACCAATGAACATTCAGCTCTAACTCCACATTCATGGCCATCGCCATCGCTTGTGTTGTCACATCGTCGGTCGTTGGGCCCAAACCGCCATTAACAATCACAACATCAGAGACCTGGCTGCAACGAAGAAGCTCAACTGCAATGTCATCGAGAGAATCCCCCACAGTCACACGTCGATGAAGCAAAAAACCTTCTTCAAAACAACGTTTAGACATCCAAGCCGCATTTGTATCAAGGATATCGCCATGCAGGACTTCTTCTCCTGTACTCAGCATTGCTACCCGAAGGATATTCTGTGTCACTGACGCCCCCTTTTGTACACCACATTACAAACAAATAACCCACAAGCCGATAACAACAAAGGGCTTCTGATCCATTTTTTTTCATTGAATAGAACAGAATGTGTTCCAACTCGGTATTAAGATGCAATAAGTGTTCTTTTTTATAGAAATCGTCCCCTTTAGATTGATATCATGAACACATTGTCTAAATGACTCAACCCTTGTTACAGGACACTGTTTGATTTTTGTTTTTTTGATGTTTATCTATTTCATCTCAATGACGTTTTAATTTCAAGCACCACTTCTGTTCTATTGCCCGAATTTCGAACTGTAAAGTGAAAATATTTGGCTTTTTTGTGGAGATCCTCCGTGTACTATCGCTCAACGCTCGTAGCTGTAACTATGATCTTTGTTCAAACCACGTTTGCCTTTGAAGCATCACCTCTCAGTTTTGAGCAACAAGAAAACAAATATTTATCTCAAATTGAATATGCGCCATCTTTTTTACTTGATACTCCACTCGAAACGCCACAATCAGGCTTTGGGTTGAACGAGGATGAACCTTTACAAAAGCATTTATCTACCTTTCCAGAAAAGAATTGGGATTATCTCATAGGGCAAACTTACACCATCTTTGGCTTAAGTGTGGCCACTGTAGGATTAATGACCTTTCTGCCTGAAAGCATAACCAATTGGACAAGTGAAGACAGAGATTTCAGTAATCTGGCAAATAAATGGTGGGATAATGTCTCATCTGGGCCGATTTGGGATAAAGACGATCATTATCTCAATTATGTAATGCACCCCTATTTTGGTGGCGTCTACTACACAGCGGCACGCCACGCAGGTTTTGATGAATTTGAATCTTTTTTGTATTCCTTAACCATGTCTACCTTCTTCTGGGAATACGGTGTTGAATCTTTTGCTGAAATACCCTCCATTCAAGACATCATCATTACCCCCTTATTTGGTGCTGCTATGGGTGAATGGATGTACATTGTGGAGCAAGGTATTATTGAAAATGACAGTGAAGTATTAGGTTCAAGCTCTTTAGGAAACGTCAGCCTTTTCTTTTTGAACCCTGTTGGTCATATCCACTCTTGGGTTTCAAACCTTTGGGGCAGTGATACCGAAGTCAGCATGAGTTATGTTCCCTGGTTCAGTCATCACGAAGCGGCTGAATTCGCAATAGACTCAGGAGCAGACTACGACAGCCAATTTATAGGTATGGAAATTAGCTTAAAATTTTAACACTCCGTTAAACACTGCCAATTTGATCATTCTTGGTCTTTTTCTGTCTGCGCTACCGTTGTAAATACGTTGGCGCAGAATCACGTCCCCTCCTCACTCACCTGATCCCGCGCTTTCAAGAGACTCGCCACGCTGAAACCAAGACTTTCTGCGCATTTTAATTTATCTAAGACACTTGAAGTTGCGCGCCTGCGGCAAGCAAATCAAGCCCCTGAGCATAGATGGACTTTGTGATTGGCTTAAGCGATCGTAACCAACACCCACGCATCTTCACTTACTTTGGGTATATCAGGATGATGACAGTACATCAAAAAAACATAAAATTGATTTCGAACTGAAAGCGGATCTGAGATATTTTGTGGTGTTCCAAGCCGTCTTTCTTCATCCCGAAAACAAGGGATTTCTTCTTCAACGGCACTGCAGCTGCTTTTTGCAGGGCTCTTTCCAGATACTTTTTCAGGTTGAATCGTGACCATTTTTTCTTAAAAGAAAATAAAAATCAAATAAATAGCAATCCCCTTTCAAGAACACAAACACCTCTTCCAGAAGGAATTATTTCGAGTGACACGCAGGAAAGGAGAGAAAAGCATTACGTTAGGTTCATTTTTAACTAGAATCGAAAAACACACTGTAAAAATGAACCAGAAAATAACCTGACATATAAATGGCTATTTTTAAGCTTTACGATGTAATCACATAATTTCGTTAAAGATGAGAAATGTTGCGATAAAGGTATGACACACATTTTCGTCGAGAAATGCATATGTTATACCCAATAGAATTGAAGATGCGTGTAGGCGGTAAACAAGTGAAGTCCCTGGGCATGGATGGTCTATGTGATTGGGCTGAGCGAGCCTATCCAACAAGCACGCAACGTCAAAGGCGACGGGTATAAACCCACCCAAAAAATACCGTTATGTTTTTATTAAATGAATTCCTTTCAATCCGTTTTTATTTCAACAAGGTACGTTATCCTAATTTATGAATATTGCCTTAATTGTTGGTTTATGCATCATTCTTCTTGCCTTGATTGTTGGGTTCAACATCATGGCTCAACAAAAACAGCGCATTGAAACATCTAAACGACAAGAAATGTCAAAATATATCACGGTCATTGATGCCACTGAAGAGCTGCTTGGAAACGCAAATAATTTACCTTATAGTGCAACCTTGCTGATCTGTCTCAATCAAAAAATATTAGACACCTTAAAAACCATGTCCGAAATAGACAAAGACGACAAGGCAATATCACAAAGAATTTCCGCGCTACAATCTCAAATTCAGCAAATAAGGCAAGCCTACCAAAATCAAGAGTCCACCTCCTTTCGCGTTCCAAACTCTGACCGTGAAGCGATATCAATGCTTAAACTCGTCAAACGCTTAAGAGCGGTGATCAAAGCGGAACACACGAAAGGCCGTTTAACAACCCAAGCTTTTGTCGGTGAAAATGCACGCCTTGAACAAATGCAAATGAAAATTAATATCGAGAATGTCTTAAAACGCGTAGACGATGCAAAAATAAAGAACCAATTAGGTACAGCGCAACAACTGGTAAAAAAAGCACTCGATGTTGTCAGTACAAAAAACGATCCTTACTGCAATGCTGCAAAAGAAAATTTAAACGCCATGCTGAATGAAATCACAGGCAGTTTAAATAAAAGCTACAACGATGCGAAGCCAAAAGTTGAAGAAAACAAAGAACTTGACGAACTTTTTGCACCTAAAAAGAAATGGTGATCATTGCTCTCTCATTGTGTATCTTTATTGTGTTTTTATATACCCAAAGGAATTGAAGATGCGTGTAGGCGGCAAGCGAACGAAGCCCCTGAGCATAGAGGTACTATGTGATTGGGCTGAGAGAGTGCAGCCAACAACCACGCAACTTCAAAGGCGACGGGTATAGCATCTTATTGATATTAAAATATTATTTATCCAATTCACTTTGACGCACTAGACTTGTTGGCCGCGTACTGAAATCCCAATCACAGAATCTATGTCTGCTTAGGGTGTTCATTCTTTCCGCCTATCTGAATCATCCAATATCGAAGGGGTTAGAACATAAATAAATAGACATGTCTATTTATTTATGTTAAAGAGCAAGATGCATTCGAGACAATAAAAAAGCTTGGTAGGCTTCCCTACCAAGCTTTTTTATTGATTTCGTGGTTTACCCTTTTTTAACGCACATGACAGAATACACACCGTTCTTAAAATCTGTTCCTTCCGTTTCTTTTTCAAAACCTGGAAATTCTTTATCCCAGATTTCAAGACTTTTTAAATATTTAATTTGTGGACTATTTTCATTCCCAAAACTTTCACCCGACATCAGCATAGGAATTCCAGGAGGGTAAGGGATCACCGCATTCGCCGCAATCCTTCCTTGTAATTGAGAGGAAGGGACCATTTCTACATTGTTGGCCACAATTTCGTTATACGCCGCTCTCGGTGTCATTATCGCTTCGGGCAAGGCTTCGTATGCGGCGTTCAATAATTCACCTGGATTATGTTTTTTAAGGTATTCAAAAATTTTATGTCCTAGATCTTTAAGACCGAGCGACGCATACACCTCAGGAAATGCACGAACAAGATCTGGCAACGCTTTTTCTAATGGGGTGTTTTCATCATAATGACGTTTAAAACCCATCAAGGTATTGACCAAAGTAGCCCATTTTCCTTTTGTAATTCCCATCGAAAAAAGAAACATCACTTGAAAATCGGTTGTTCGTGTTGGCACAATTCCAAAACGATCCAGATACAAGGTCACAAGCGCGGCAGGCACTCCCGTTTCTAAAAGTTGACCGTCATCCCCCATTCCTGGAGATAAAATACTGACTTTGATGGGATCTAGCATGCACCAATTGTCCGGCATATTTTTAAAACCATGCCAATTGTCTTCAGGGTGCATCACCCAAGCATCTTGACTTTCGCACAGCAAATCTGCAGGTACATCTTCGAAAGCGTAAATTTTGCCCGTCAGAGGATCTTTTACCTCTTCGGCATTCCAAGGTTTAAAGAACCAATCATCCTGTTCATTAAACTCTCGTTTTAAGCGACTCATTGCTTGACGAAAATCAACCGCTTCTCGTATCACTTCAAGAGTGAGAGAATGCCCGCGATTACCGTCCATCATCGAAGCCGCAATATCATTTGAGGCACAAATAGCATAAAGAGGCGATGTAGTCGCGTGCATCATATACGCTTGATTGAAGCGTTCAAAGTTTATTGACTCTTTTCCATTTCTCACATGAAGATAAGAGCCTTGAGAAAGCGCATTGAGCAATTTGTGAGTCGAATGCGTCGCAAACACTGTGGGTCCCTCTGAATTATTTTCAGGCTCACCGCGCATTGCAAAATGGTTTTCATAAATAGGATTAAAGCGTGCATAACCATACCAAGCCTCATCAAAATGTATTCGATCACAGCAATCAGCAAGCAAGTCTTGTGCGCGCTTGGCATTATAACAAAGTCCATCGTAGGTGCAGTTTGTTAAAACAGAATACACAGGTCGTTGATGGGCAATCATCTTAGTCAAAGCCCCTTGCTTCGCTCTTTTTTCTAATGCATATTTGTCCAATTGATCGGGATAAATAGGACCAATAATCCCATAACGATTTCGAGTTGGGATTAAATACACAGGCAATGCCCCCGTGATCATTAAACCTTGCTCGATTGATTTATGACAATTCCTATCACAAATCACTAAATCGCCTTCTTTCATACATGCAGACATAATGGTCCGATTTGAACCTGACGTGCCTGTCACCAAAGAATAAGATTGATGTGCGCCAAATACTTTCGCAGCGTAACGCTCACTTTCTCCAAAAGCCCCGGAATGATCAAGCAAAGAGCCTAAACCCGCCCGTTCAATGCCCATGTCTGTTCGAAAAAGCCCTTCACCATAAAATTCATGAAATTGCTCTCCGGCGGGCGTTTTTGTAAACCCCACTCCACCTTGATGTCCTGGGGCTGCCCATGAATATTCATGAATATCATCGTATTTCATCAAGGCAGACATCAAAGGAGGTAAGAGTTGTTCTCTATAGCGCTTCATCGCAGCAATGGCACGCCCTGCAATAAAGTCAGACGTGTCTTCAATAATCCAAGCAAATTCATTTACTTTTTCCATCATTTCTCGTGTTACATGCAAAGTGATTTTTTTACGCTCTGCCAATAAAAAAACAGGTACACCTTGCTGACGTCGATTTAATTTATCAATTAATATATAAAACCGTTCGTTTTCTTCTGATTGCGACGCACTCATCGTCGAGGTGAGCATTAAGCAATCAATGGCCGTGTTCGCATAAATAATGGAATAGCAATCATCAAAACTCGTTGCGATATTTACCGTTGCGCCATTATCTTCAAGTTCAGAAACTAACCTGTTAATTGCTTTTCCAATCACACCGTCTTTGTGTGTTTCTTCTAAAATAAGAACATTTAATTTTTTCCCGTAACCTTTCATATCCGCACTCCAATGTAAACGCTTTCGGTAAATAAACATCTTCATTCACACATAAACTTACTTTAGAAAAAACAGCAGGAGACCATCGTTGCAATAAAGATACAACAAAGAATGAAGGTAAAAAAATATTAATCTGAACAAGCTGAAGTTCAAGTAGAATTCAAAAAACGACCCTATTTAGTTCAATTTTTCTCTATAAATAAACATAATCTCATCCTTAAATTAATGACCTCATTGTCTTGTAAAAGATTCAATTCAATTTCTCTCTCTCATCTAATTTGATTCAACAACGAAATTTTTTTCTATTTTCCTTTGAGATCCTTACGCATACGAAAATGTCACTCAATGAAAATATCCCCAAGATATTTAAACTTTCAGATAGACGGAAAAAACAAAAAAGTACCGGAACATAGATTTTCTATGTGATTGCGCTTTGAAGACGCAGCCAACACTCAGATAACGGCAAAAGTAACGGCAACGGCTATAAAAATAATGTGATAAAAGGTGGAGATGTTTAATATGGCAACAGAAGAAGAAAAAAAAAATAAAATGGGATTGGTTGGTCTCACCACCATAGTCACCGTGAATATGATGGGTTCAGGTATTATTATGCTGCCAGCAAGTTTGGCACAAACAGGGGCTATTTCCTTGCTTTCGTGGGTCGTGACCGCATTAGGGGCGATGTGTATTGCTTATACTTTTGCAAAATGCGGAATGTATTGTAGCCAAAATGGAGGGATGTCTGCTTATGCATCTGAAGCACATGGAAAATCGTCCTTTTTTATCGCCTCTTATACCTATTATGTTTGTCTTGTAATCAGTGCTGTCGCCATTGCCGTCTCTGCTGCGGGGTACCTCGTTCCCTTCTTTCCATGGATTAAAACGACCCCTATCCACACCTTTATTACCGTCGTTTCTATTTTAATTGTGACGATGGTTGCGAATTTTGGTGGCGCAAAAATTACAGGACAAATTTCAACCTTTACCGTATGGGGCATTATCCTCCCTGTTGTGGGTTTATCTCTGATGGGTTGGTTTTGGTTTAAACCTGAAATCTTTGCAAGCGCTTGGAATCCACACAAAGACACCACGGTTACCGCTATATCATCAGGAATCGCACTCACTTTATGGGCATTTCTTGGTATTGAATCTGCAGGGGCCAATTCCAGTGCAGTTGAAAACCCTGAAAAAAATGTTCCTTTGGCCTGTATGTTTGCGACCAGCTTTACCGCCATTGTTTATATTGCTTCAACCTCCGTCATTCAAGGGATTATTCCTAATGCTGAATTAGCAAAATCAGATGCCCCCTTTGGTTTAGTTTACAGTTACATGTTCAATGATACCGTAGGTCAAATTGTCACCGCGTTAGCCGTTACCGCCTGCATTGGCTCACTTTTAGGATGGCAATTTACAAATGCACAAGTCTCAAAAGCCGCGGCAGACATGCGTCTTTTTCCTAAGGTATTCAGCGAAGTGAACAAAGCAGATGCCCCGATTAAAGGCATGCTGATCATGTTAGTGCTTGAGTTGATTCTTGCTGTAATGACGATTTCACCTAATTTAGTGAATCAATTTAATGTCTTGCTCAATTTAGCCGTCTTTATCAATATGGTGCCCTACGTATTATCCTTGACCGGTCTCGAAGTTATTTTACGGAAGAAACATGTTACCCCCCATGAATATAAAACAGGGGCCGTCATCGGAACATTGGCCGTAGTTTACAGTATTTATGGTGTCTATGCCTGTGGGCAGTCCGCCGTCTTTTGGGGGTCTATACTCACCATGTTTGGGTACATTTTCTACGGTTTCATTGCTGCACGTAATGATAAAAATGACTCTGCAGCCTAGGAGAGAAATCATGAATAACAAAAGCAAAAACATCAATATAAAAAAGAAAGGATTACAAATTTCCGTCTTTCTCGTGTTGATGAATGCATATTATATTCATGCATATCCAGGGACAACCTCAGAAATCCAAAAGCAAGCTACTCCACCTCAAACCGCGATTGAAATCATGCTTAATCCACGAATTAAAGAAACCGTACTGCAAGACAATCGTCCTGCCCATGTTTATCGCCCACGGACCCCGATTTATCATCAAAATCATCCTGAAAATACTCCCGTTCCCCCAAAAATAAGAAAGCATTTGCTTGTTGACCATCCTGAGGTCAATAACAATCAAGGCAGAAATATTCGAGACAATAAAAAAGATCCGCATTGTAAACACTGATTTTTAAGCGATGCTTTATCCCAAGAAACACTTAACTCAAGATGGGGAGTCGGTTAACCTTGCAATCGAAGAGAAGCGAATAAAAGCCATTTCATTAAGTAATTAAACAGAAATATACCCAAGACACTTGAAGATGCGTGTGGGCGGAAAACGAATGAAAGCCCTGAGCATAGATGGACTATGTGATTGGCCTGAGCGAGAACAGCCAAGACCCACGCAGTTTCAAAGGTGACAGGTATAAGCATAAGCAGACAATTTGATTGGGCTTTGAGAGCCAACTCCCCGCCTCCAGCGTTAAAGGAAACGAGTATATTGGCGTCCAACAAAGGTAAAAAAACCATTGTGTAAGAACTAAAATATCTGTCTAATAAATCGGAAGCTTAAATTTAGAAAATAAGGTTTCTATTTTATCCCGGCTATTTAATGTTAATACGTTCTCCATTAATTCTTTTGTTAAGTTGGGTGAAAACGAAGTCAGAAAATCATACATGTAATTTTGTAATAAAATATCTTTTGAAAAACAAATCCAGGCTTTAGACGGAGAAAATAAATGATCGAGGTTAATATATGTTAATTGCGAATGTTCAATATCCCTCGCCGCCAAGGTCGATATTATTCCAATGCCAAAACCTAGCTCAACATAACATTTAATAAGATCTGCATCCATAACGGTCATGACATAATTGGGTTTCAATTTTTCCAATTCAAAAGCATCGTCTTGCGTTTTTCTTCCTGTCGAAGTTGGCTCATAACTTAAAATTGGGCAATCTGCGAGTTGTTTTAAAGAGGGTTTTTCTACAGTCGCGAGAGGATGACCGTTTGGCACCACCAATCCAAGAGTCCAAAGATAAGCCGGCACAACAATTAAATCATTGTCTTCCCCAAAATCATGCGCAATTATGGAAAAATCTGAATGACCTTTACTGATTATCCCTTTTTTTTGTAAAGGAAGCGTCGGATGCAAATGAAAGTTAATATTAGGGTATTTTTTTGTAAAATATGACACGCTTTTTGGTAAGAGATAACGCGCAATCGTGTGTGTTGTATAAATATTTAACGTGCCCGATTTAGGATCCAAATATTCATTCGCAAGTGCTTTTATTTTTTTTTCTAAAGCAAGCATACGCCCAACTTGTTCTAAGATTTTCTCACCTATTGGCGTGATCCCACTTAAATTTTTTCCTCTGCGTTCAAAAATGCGAACACCTAATTCTTTTTCTAATAAACCGACTTGTTTACTCACACCGGGCTGCGTAGTAAAGAGTGACTGAGATGCTGCGGATACATTCAAATTATTATCTTGAATCGCTTTTAAATATTTGAGCTGCTGAAGTTTCAATCGATGTCCCCAGAAAATAAAAATGGATGCATATCTTGTCTCTAGAAAGCACTCCACAGAAAAGAAATTATGCCCATCGCGTTTGAAGATACAAAATGACTCACAGCGCTCTTCCTACATCTTCAAATATCTTGGGTATAGCTCTGTCGATGAAAAGAGAACGGAGAGTACACATCAAAAAGATTTTTATGACTCAACTTGAAATAACCTTAACTCTCAATGAGTTGATTTATAAAAGTTTTCACTCCATGATCTTAACAAGCAAGAAAGAAGAAATAAATATCTAGATCTCTCTTATTTAAGTCCAAAGCACAAAAGATGCAAAGGTGATATACCCAAAGTAATTGCACATGCGTGCCTGCGACAAGCGGGTGAAGACCCTGAGCATAGATGGACTCTGTGATTGGGCGATGCGAACGTAGCCCTTAGACTGCAGTAATAACCGACACCCACAGCTCCAAAGTCGACGGTGTAAGCCATTAATCTTAAAAGCGAGCTTAGACAATGATGGAACTGTAAAATAACACCCAAAGGGACTCAAAAAAAATTTTCTATTCGAAACAGTTGACCAAGGCATAAGAAAGCTTTTTACTTTATTGTCTTCATCAAAAAAAGCCTCACACATGGATCTCAATCGATATAAAGCACGACAACAAAAAATAAAAGAAGAAGTGGAGAAGAACATTGCCAATGCCCAAATAGAAAAAGCTTTGCTTTTGGTCATCACTGGAAATGGAAAAGGAAAATCAACTTCCGGATTTGGTATGATAGCTCGCGCCGTAGGACATGGACAAAAATGCGGTGTAGCACAATTTATAAAGGGAAACTGGGCTTGTGGCGAAAGAAATTTACTCAAAGAAGCGGGAGTTCCGTTCCATGTCATGTCAACAGGATTCACTTGGGATACGCAAAACATAATTTCAGATACAAAAGCGGCTCAAGAAATTTGGTTTGAATGTAAACGTATGCTTTCTTGTCCAAGCTATGATGTTATTTTATTAGATGAAATAACTTACATGACAAAATACGGCTACATAACATTGGATGAATTGATTGAAGCCCTGAATCATCGTCCAAAAGAGCAATCAGTGATCATCACAGGGCGCGCCGCCCATCGACGTCTCATAGAACTTGCTGACACCGTTTCTGAAGTGCGTAATATAAAACACGCCTTTGAATCAGGAGTTAAAATTCGACAAGGCATTGATTGGTAGAACAATTAAAGCCAAATAGGGAATGCCCATTCTTCATTTTGGCTCTTCTGAGGAGAGGCAGAGCCAAAAGAAGCGTGTTCATGCCTATTTTGTTCACTTATCTTCCCGTCATCAAAGGCGCGGGATGATTAAGTCGGGCATCAATACTTTGAGTCCCTAAAAGGCGTAACCAAAATGCAGGTAGATGTTTTGGTAAAATCGCGTTTTCTTTTCTTCTTTCAGGCAAGACTAAAACCCACTCCTCTTTTGCATCTTTTTTAGCAACAACGAAACGAAAAGGATGGTAAATCGCCATTCCAAGTCGTAAATCGGTTGCAATCAATTCGTCCTTTTCTTGTGTAAAACGAAGAAATCCTCCTGTAAAATAATCAAAATCTTCAATAATTTTTGATTGAGTAAGAAGTGGCCATTTCCCTCGTTCTAAGGAAGTCCAATCAATTCTAGGATCGTCATCCAACAATGAAGCCAAACCTTCTAAATATTCATGTTCATTCAAAAGTACAATTCGCCACAAAAATGTATTAAACGGCGTGGGCGCAATGTATATGTGATGCTCTTTAGAGGACCTTTTTGGCATATTGTCTTCAAGACGATCTTTGATCTGCTCTAAAGAGAATAAAGACCAAAGTAGATACAAACTGGACAACCCTAATCCCATACCACATAGCCTGGCCGCTTTATTTCGCCAGATCAAAGCCGCAATAAGAAAAACAAGCAAAGGCAACGTATATAAAGGATCGATGATAAAAATGCTCGAAATTGCCAAGGGTTGCATTTTTATCGGCCAAAAAAACTGGGTACCATAGCTTGTAAAAGTATCAAGAATCGGGTGTGTCACTAATGCCATTGATATTAAAAGAAACAATTGCCAAAATGGCCAAGTAGATGCAAATGCACGTTTAGATAAAACACTCAAAAAAAAGGACAGCGGAAGGAGGACAAAAACAGAGTGGCTGAACCCTCGATGCTTTATCATGTTCATAATAGGATCATCATATTCAATAAAAACATCAAGATCAGGCAAGGTCCCTAAAACTGCCCCAGCGACAAGCACTTTCGGTGTACAGCGTTTGCCCGCAATAAGGCCAGCCACAGAAGCACCCAGGACAATTTGAGAAAGGGAATCCATAATATATCCAAATTGTTAATTTAAAAGATCTCTGTTCATTTATACATAAAAACCAATCAATGGCGAGATGTCATTTCATCTATATCCAAGATATTTGAAGACACTGGCAGGCAGAAAGCACGACGCACACGCAAGCAAATATAAACACGACAAGGCTCGCAAATACACAATAAGACAAAAAATGAGATCACTGTTCAGAGATACACAAAATTGACAAGCATTGCGCATTAATCATACAAACCTGAGTTTAAAAAAATGACCGATCGCGTCAAATTGAACTCAATATAATTAATCACCCAAACAAGCGACGTCTCGTCTATTTTTTAATCGAAAAAATAACAGCTAAAAAGAAGAAAAATTTACCCAGACGCATAATTCACCCGACATTCCGCACTTATAAAAAATAATATTTATTTTTAGTCATTCAATGACTTAGCAACCTAAAAATCTAGATTAACAGGTAAGACTCGGTGAAAAATAGTGTTTTCAGTTTGAGTTTCAAAGGAAAATTGTAATAAATCGATATATCGTTCGGAACAACGAATTCACAAGAAAGGCAAAAAACAAACAAATACATTCACCAGGAAAATGAATAAGGATCGCTCATTTTAACTTCGTGACAAATATGAGATGGACAGATAAAATATCTTTTTCGTCTTCTATTTACGGTTCAAGAAGCCTCTTCATTTTTAAGAATTAAAGGTGCCCCTTTTGTCGTCTCAAATAACAAATCAAGGACTTAAAATGAAAAAATATAAAATCTCCACTTGCTTATTTTTGTTACTCAATACCTCATTTTGTTTCGCTTCTACTGTGAGCCCTTCCCTTGAGCCTAATGCATTGATTGGCGTCAAAACCACAGCAGCGATCACCGAAAGCAGCACAGCTGGAACCACTGCGGGCACAGCAGCTGGCACTGGCACCGCAGCGGGAAGCTCTGCCGCTTCAATGTTCGCTATTGGCAGTCTATCAACAAGCATGACAGTGAGCATCGGCCTGACAGCCGCTGCCGCCTCTGCGCTTCTTCTCATGAATAATGGAGACAGTTCAAACGGCTCGGCAAATTCAGTCACAACCACGGGCAGATGAGGCCTGTATATTTCTAGCAATATTGAAACATGCAAAACAATCTATATCATTTATTCGTTGATTATTCCCTTCAGTATCAGGTTGTATCAACAATAAGCATGAATGCCAGGATAGCAGGATACGGAGTGGCGTTTTGCGTTCTGTCGATTCTGTCGATTCTGTCGATTCTGTCGATTCTGTCGATTCTGTCGATTCTGT
>CAMRBZ010000049.1 GCA_947040595.1 uncultured Enterovibrio sp.
GCCCGAAGAAAAACAGCCCGAAGATGACGCCCGCAGCATCGCTCTCGCCTTTGGAAGCTGTTTATTATTAAACAAAATCGGACTCTGGGAAGCCCTTTCCCCGTATTCAACCCCCATCACAAAAATACATGTCTCTGATAAAGGGCATTGGGGTTTTACCAACATCCAAGCCAACACGGAAAATCTTCCGTTTTTAGGGGGGGTCATTTCGCTGTCTAAAGCGGAGCAGATTTATCTAGAAGCCATTAACAAGGCTAAAAATATTTCTTTATTTCGCCCCGCATTGATAACCAAAATTAACCGCGAAATTCAAGAAACCACCTTGACCCTCAATACAGGCCAAACGATAAAAACAAAGTTGCTTGTGGCCGCCGATGGTGGACGCTCTTCTTGCTGCGATCTTTTAAAGATCCCACGTCTAGAGCATGACTTTCATCAGAGCGCCATTATTGCGAATATCACCACATCCAAGCTCCACCAAAACCAAGCATTTGAGCGTTTCACAGAGCAAGGTCCCCTTGCCTTTTTGCCTTTGTCTCAAAATCGCTCTTCTGTTGTTTGGTGCATGACACCTTCCCATGCAAGAAAAATCGGATCCTTCGATGACGCTGAATTTATAGAAGCACTCCAAAAAGAATTCGGCTGGCGTTTAGGGAAAATCCTCCAGACAGGAAAAAGAGTGCTTTACCCTTTACGCCTTCGACAAAGCGCACAATTGATAAGCCACCGTTTTGCCGTGGTAGGAAATGCAGCACAAACCTTGCACCCCATTGCAGGACAAGGTTTTAATCTGGGTCTTCGTGACGTAATGACCTTGGCTCAAAACATTGCACATTCATACGAAAACAAGCTTGATATCGGAGAAATGGCTCGCCTTCAGGCTTATCGAAAACAAAGAGAGCCAGACAGAGACGCAACCGTCTGTATGATCTCCCAGCTTGTGTATGGATTTTCTAATGCATCGCCGTTACTGGTTTTTTTTCGAAATATGGGGCTTATCGGCATGTCTGTCTGTCCTAAAACAATGCGTGCTCCCTTTCTTAAACGTGCAACAGGCAGGTTCAAAGGACTATGAAAGTAACAAATGTAGACATTGCAATCATCGGAGGGGGAATGGTCGGCTTAACGCTTGCCGCACTCCTAAAAAAAAGTCCACTGCGTATCGCGATCATCGAAGCGCAAACCCCTGATTTATCCATCAAAAACACCCCCTCTTTGCGTGTCTGTGCATTGAACCATGCCAGTGAAAACATTTTAAAAAGCCTGCATGTTTGGGACGATATCCTTTCAAAAAACAAGAGCGCCTTTCAACAAATGGCCGTGTGGGAGCAAGACAGTTTTGCTCACATCCATTTTGATGCCATGGACTTAGGAGAAGAAAACTTAGGTTACATCGTTGAAAATAAAGTGATCCATCTGGCTTTACTTGAGAAGGTCAAAAAACAAACTAACGTCACGTTTTTTTGTCCTGATACCTGCTCTCATTTAATGTTTGGTGAAACAGAAGCTTGGCTCACGTTAAAATCGGGAAACTGCGTCAGCACCAAGCTGGTTGTTGGCGCTGACGGCGCCCATTCTTGGGTAAGAAAGCAAGTCTCCATTCCCCTAACCCAGTGGGATTATGGCCACACCGCCCTCATTGCGAATGTACGCACCGCTCTTCCACATCAAAATACCGCAAGACAAATTTTCACCCCAGAAGGCCCCTTGGCCTTTTTACCCTTGTCTGACTCGCATCTGTCTTCCATTGTTTGGTCACAGCCTCCTGAGATGGCAAAAAAAAGAAAAGAACTTGAACCTTTTCAATTTAATAAAGCGTTAACCGCAGCTTTTGATGCCAAATTAGGGCTTTGCGCCCTTGAAAGTGAACGAGACATATTCCCTTTAAAAATGCGTTATGCGCGAGATTTTGTGGTGGAGCGCGTCGCTCTCATTGGAGACGCGGCTCACACAGTGCACCCACTCGCAGGACAAGGCGTTAATTTAGGATTACTCGATGCCGCAACGCTCGCCCAAGAATTGATCCGTTTACATCACGAAAGAAAAGACATTGGAACAAAAGCCAACTTACGTATTTTTGAACGCTGGAGAAAGACAGAAGCTGCGAAAATGATTACGGCAATGCAAGCGTTTCGGGATTTGTTTTCAGGTGAAAACCCCGCGAAAAAGCTCATCAGAGGTTTCGGTTTGATGGCTGTAGGCCGCCTTCCTGGAATAAAAAATCATTTTATTGAACGCGCCCTTGGTGTACGTGGCGAATTACCCGAGGCCGCCAAAACAAAGCGACCCCTTTAAGTAATACCCGTCACCTTTGAAACAGCATGGGTGTTGGCTGCCCTCGCTCAGGCCAATCACATAGTCCATCTATGCTCAGGGCTTTCACTCGTTTGCCGCAGGCCCGCATCTTCAAGTGTCTTGGGTATAATACCAATTCCATTACGTAGTGAGTCAGAAATTGCGACGGAAAAATCACTGAGAACAAGGCGTTAATTGTCGATAACGCCTTATTCTAATTGAGAAATTCATAACGATGTTATCGATGGTTTTAACAAGCAAGAATGATCAAATGTTTAATGGATTGGTATAAATGCGTACTTCTTCTCTGGATCTCCACAATAAACGACACACGCTCAAGCGTTAAAAATGCAAAGGGATACAGATAGTTTAAAAAATACGGGAAAGGCAATAAAATATAAAATTCGGCTTTAAACTCAGAAATCAATACAAATCTAGAGCCTCCTTTCGGTGTCTCTTTTTTGCCTACCGCATTTTTTCAAACAGATCGAGGGGAGTGAAATCTATCTCGAAGAGCACATAAAAAACAAGATTGTTCTTAAAAAACATCTTGCATAAAAAAACCGTTCGCAAACGCGAACGGTTTTTTAAATCTTAAATGAAATTAAAGCGAAGCGATTAAGCTTGGCCTTTCACTTCTTTTAGACCGTTGAACGGTGCACGATCACCCAAAGCTTCTTCGATGCGAATAAGTTGGTTGTATTTCGCTACGCGATCAGAACGGCTCATTGAACCTGTTTTGATTTGGCCTGCAGCAGTACCTACAGCAAGATCCGCGATAGTCGCATCTTCAGTTTCACCTGAACGATGTGAAATAACGGCCGTTAAACCTGCATCTTTTGCCATTTTGATTGCGGCTAAAGTTTCAGTCAATGAACCGATTTGGTTAAACTTGATAAGGATTGAATTGGTGATACCTTCTTCGATACCACGCGCCAAAATCTTGGTGTTTGTAACGAAAAGATCGTCACCTACAAGTTGGATTTTGTGACCTAAAAGCTCAGTTTGGTGTTTGAAACCAGACCAATCAGACTCATCAAGGCCGTCTTCGATAGAAACGATTGCAGGGTATTTTTCAACTAGACCAGCAAGATAATGGTTGAATTCTTCTGCTGTGAAGCTTTTGCCTTCACCTTTTAAGTTATAAATGCCTGTTTCTTTGTTATAAAACTCAGAAGCCGCACAATCCATTGCCAAAGTAACGTCTTTACCTAGCTCGTACCCTGCCAATTCAACCGCTTCTTTAATCGCAGCAAGCGCAGCTTCATTTGACTCTAAGTTAGGTGCAAAACCACCTTCATCACCTACTGCCGTGCTCATGCCTTTGGATTTTAATACTTTTGCTAAGTTGTGGAACACTTCAGCGCCAATACGCAAAGCTTCTTTAAGTGTTTTCGCGCCAACAGGTTGAATCATGAATTCTTGAATATCAACGTTGTTGTCAGCATGCTCGCCACCATTGATGATGTTCATCATAGGTAAAGGCATAGAGAATACACCAGGCGTGCCGTTTAGCTCTGCAATGTGCTCATACAAAGGCATGCCTTTTGCTGCAGCTGCCGCTTTCGCGTTAGCAAGAGAAACAGCAAGAATCGCGTTTGCACCGAAATTAGATTTATTTTCAGTTCCATCAAGATCAATCATAACTTGATCGATTTGAACTTGATTTGTTGCATCTTGACCAAGTAAAGCAGCAGAAATCGGACCATTTACAGCCGCAATCGCCTTTAATACACCTTTACCAAGAAAACGTGAGCTGTCGCCATCGCGCAATTCAAGTGCTTCACGTGATCCAGTCGATGCACCAGAAGGCGCAGCCGCCATGCCTACAAAACCACCTTCTAGATGAACTTCAGCTTCGATTGTTGGATTTCCACGTGAGTCAATGATTTCGCGAGCATGAATTTTAACGATCTTAGACATTGTCTTTCCTCTATTATTTAATTTTATAAGTTCAATTACTTTCATTCTCAACCAACAGGCCAAGATAAATCAGAGTTCACCGCGTTGGTATTTGTCTGCAGCTGCCACAAAACCTTCAAATAAAGGATGGCCATCACGCGGTGTGGACGTAAATTCAGGGTGGAATTGACAAGCAACAAACCAAGGATGATTCGGGTTTTCAATGATTTCTACCAGCTTTTTATCTGCTGACAACCCTGAAACAACAAGACCTGCTTTTTCAATTTTTGGAATTAAAACGTTGTTGACTTCATAGCGATGACGATGACGCTCATGAACGGTGTCCGTCTTATAGAGCTCACGCGCTTTAGTTCCATCGACTAAGTGGCACATTTGTGCACCAAGACGCATGGTTCCGCCTAAATCCGATTTTTCAGATCGCGCTTCTCTTTTTCCGTCATTGTCTACCCACTCAGTGATAAGACCGACAACGGGAGACTTTGTTTTTTTATCAAATTCAGTTGAATGCGCACCTTTCATACCTGCGACATTTCGTGCGTATTCTATCAAGGCCACTTGCAAACCTAAACAAATACCAAGGTAAGGAATGTTGTTTTCGCGCGCATATTTAGCAGCTAAAATTTTCCCTTCAACACCACGATCACCAAAACCACCCGGAACAAGGATGGCATCAAGCCCTTGTAAGGCTTCTTCTCCTTTTGTTTCAACATGCTGAGAATCTACGTATTTTATTTTCACCGTCAGGCGATTTTTTAATCCCGCATGTTTTAAGGCTTCATTCACTGATTTATAAGCATCAGGAAGCTCGATGTATTTACCGACCAAGCCAATAGAGACTTCACCCGTCGGGTTGGCTTCTTCATAAATAACCTGCTCCCATTCAGACAAATCAGCAACAGGGGCATCAATACCAAAACGCTGACAAACCAGATCATCCAAACCTTGTGAATGAATCAATGAAGGGATTTTGTAGATAGAGTCCACATCTTTCATGGAAATCACCGCTTTTTCTTGTACGTTACAAAAAAGGGCAATTTTCGCGCGCTCGTTTGCCGGAATCACCCGGTCGCTACGGCAAATAAGAATGTCTGGCTGAATACCAATAGAAAGCAATTCTTTTACAGAATGTTGTGTCGGTTTTGTTTTTACTTCACCCGCTGCCGCAAGATAAGGCACCAAGGTTAAATGCATAAAGAGTGTATTTTCTCGGCCAAGCTCAACAGCCAACTGCCTGATGGCTTCTAAAAATGGAAGAGATTCAATGTCCCCCACCGTACCACCGATTTCAACAAGCACTACATCGTAACCCGCGCCACCCGCAAGCACACGCTCTTTAATAGAATTCGTTATATGAGGGATCACTTGTATGGTTGCGCCAAGATAGTCGCCACGGCGCTCTTTTCGCAATACATCAGCGTAAACACGCCCTGATGTGAAGTTATTGCGCTTGGTCATTTTTGTTCGAATGAATCGTTCATAATGACCTAAGTCCAGATCTGTTTCTGCACCGTCTTCGGTCACAAAAACTTCACCGTGCTGAGTTGGACTCATGGTACCCGGATCCACGTTGATATAAGGATCAAGCTTCATCATGGTCACGTTCAACCCACGTGCTTCTAAAATTGCAGCTAAAGATGCCGCTGCAATCCCTTTACCCAGGGAGGAAACAACCCCGCCCGTAACAAAAATATAATTCGTTGTCATGCTCAACCTGAGAATTGGATTTAGAGGAGATTTTGGAAATCTAGACGGGACCAAATAATACCAGAACCCCCCCTTTCTCACAACGTTAATAAACAAAGGCGAAGGCGATTTTTATCGTTGTTAATTGACCTATATCATTTATCCAAGTAGAGAGCTGTACGAAAAAAGAACAGAAATAAACATGACAGGAGAAAATAAACATGACAGGCAATATTTAGTGTTTTAAGGCCCAGTTAGGATCATTCAATGAATGGAGTCGATAGTGTGAAGATTTAAATATATGTTGGCGCCACTTTGAACAGAATCGCCAATATTTTACAAGATCTAAATCGCCCAAAAAACGTATTTTGAAAAGAAACTGACTCTATTAGTAAAAGCGCAATATACCCAGTAGTTAAGGTTTCGCGTCGGCACCAAGCGAATAAAATCCCTGAGCATAGAAAGACTCTTTGATTGGGCAGAAAGAGGGTCGTCAACACCCACGCAGTTTCAAAAGCAACGGATACATCAATTTTAACAGATCTCATTGATTAATAATGCTGTCTAAATTCTATTTGGCTAAAAAGTTAAAATCTCTCTTTACATACGGATGCAAAAAAAAAGAGGTCAAAATTTTTGACCTCTAGATTGCTTATTAATTTAAGTCAATTTTATTAATAAACATAAATTGCACCAGTATTTGGTTTCGTTCCCGATTCGTCGCGTGTATCTCGGTAAGGAGCTGTGATCACTAATTCATCCTTACCGGACCAAGCAAGCGCAGCAGCAAATTTATCATGAAAATATCTGTTTGGCGCTTTAATTTTAAGGGTTTGATCCCAAGTACCATTAACCGACGTAAACAAATAAGCGGCACCTGAATTGGTTGTATTCTCGCTTGTGGCATTTTCACTTAAACCTTTTCCATTTGAATCCTCATCAATTGCACCTACCACCAATTGAGTAGCATCAGGATTGAAGGCCACTGAATAACCAAAGTGGTCAAACGCTGCCACATCCGTAGGAATGAGCTCTTTTGCTAAGAGCCAGTCAGACCCATTTTTTTTATATATATAGACAGCGCCAGATTCCTGCTCATTCGAAGAGTCTTTTTTCGGGGCACCGACCGCGAGCAATGTGCCTTCTTTATTGACGGTAATGCTGGCCCCAAAATCCATAAAATCTTGAACATTATCAGGTCTTATTTCTTTCGGTTGAGACCATTCAGTACCATTCAATTCGAAAATTTTCACCATACCTTGTTTGGTGAATTCTCCCAGCTCTGGATTTGAAGCAATCTTATCCGCAAAAAAGAGCTGGTTGCCCCTCAATTTCAGTGTTGTCGCCAAACCAGAATGAGGGACAGGCACTTTACTCATATTGAAAGTATTATAAACTTCAGTTTGGGCGCTGAGCCCAACCGCTAGTTTGGTGCCATCTTCATTTAACGAGAGCGGTCTAACCTTTCGAACCACAGGGCCCAGCACTATTAATTCCGCAGCGCTCTCCCAACGTCCATTGTTCTCGTTATAAGTCCGAACGACTTCGTCTTCATCTTCTATATATCTAGCAGCAATCGCAATGGTTTTACCGTCTGCACTGATATCAACGTTGTTAGCAAACTCGATCATATAAGGGTCAGATAACTGTTGCTTTTGAACCCACTTCGAATTCTCTTTTTTAAAGACATAAGCTGAAGAAGCATTTAATTTGCTTTCGCCTTGACTCATCCTTGCGAGTGATAAGGAATCAATACGTGGAGCCCCCACAACCATAGTCAGGCCATCTTCAGAGATAGCGATATTTGAGCCAAAATATTCATTCTCTTGGCCTGCTTCAAGATGAATATTCTGGATCAGTGAGTTAATTAGATCTGGCTCAATTGTCTTTTCCGTGCTTTTTGTACTGCCCTGACTATTTGTTGCCAAAATAAAATACGTTTTCTTCGCCCCATCAAGCAATGAAGCGAGCCTTGCCTCAAGAACATTAACCTCTTTTCCCGTCGCAAGAGGTGCACAGTCATTGTCTTTTGTTACATCCGTTAAGCAAACGGTGTAGCTGTTGCCTTTTGTTTCCCCATCCCAAGTAAAACGAAGCGCCTTTTTTTCTGGGATTTGTGCTTGTTCAATGCCAAGTAAATGAAATTCACCCGGCTTTTGCAGCACAGGCGAAGGTTGAGCATTCGCGAGATCAGAAGGAGAGTCCCCACCACAGCCCGTGAGTAAGAGAGGAAATGAACATACCAAACCAATTGCAAAACTACGCATTATATTGCCCCGCGAGATATTATTAACTAGATATAGATCAAGGAGTTATGATACTCTCATTTCAATAAAGAACAAATCAAGTTAAAAATAGTGATATTACGCAGGCCTTTGAAATCAAGTAATTCTTCCAATACACACCCTTTGGCATTGATGAGGAATTTTCACCTTAATACGAAAGGATTAAGATTATTTTTTATACTTAAACATTCAAGTCTAAATGCTGTAAAGATTGACATGGATACCTGCTTTCTTTGGGGGCTCAACATTTTCGCTTGCGGATTTTCTAATTTAATTTCAAATACTTATTTATCCCCTCTCTTTCTCGTGTCTTTGATAGCTTGAGGTGATTGAATCATGATCACAGGTTAAATCACGGCAAACCAGATTCAAAATTCCCGTGCTCCCGTCTTTGTTTTTAAAGCGTTTGCGAACAAATAGAAGGCGGGGATCATACCCTTTTTCCAGGCTTGCATGGGGTATTCTCTGCTCAATCGACTTCATCAATACGTGAGAAATGTTTCTTTTTTCTGTCTTCCATCGACATTGCAAGCTCGCGGTTATACCTATCGCCTTTAAACCTGAGTAGGTGTTGGCTGCAATCGTTCGGCCCAATCACAAAGTAAATCTATGTTCAGGGGCTTCACTTTGCTTAGCGCAGGCGCGCATCTTCAATGATTTTGGGTATGCTTTTTACAAAAAAATAAAATGCTTTCATTTCGCGCGCATATTTAACACAACTAAATTGACAAGATCACTCAATAAAAAAATCACTCCCGTCCAAACTCATCAACAAGAAAAAGAGACGCACTTTTTTCTACATTCTCAATTTCATCTAATAACTCAAAAAGTTCAGGTTCAATGCTCTGAATGGTCTTTTTTTGCTGCAGTAAGAATTCAATTTCATTGCACTGCTTTTTAAGACGAAGCACACCACAATAAGCGCAGCTTCCGTGTAATTTATGGATCATCCATAAAAGAGGCTCTTCCTGAATTTTTCCGTCAAGGGCTTCTTCTAACACGGTTTTCACTTCAGAAAATGAAACAAGAAGCATTTCTAACATTTCTCGTGCTAAAGCTTCTTTTCCTCCCGCTTGTTTAATGGATTCTTTCCAATCAATGCTTTTCTGGGTCAAAGCTGTTTTTTTAACGTCCGGCAACAAATACACCGTTTCCTTTTTAGGAAAAAGAGTCCATTGAGATAAAACACGCTCCAGCATTGCTTCATCTATCGGTTTACTAAGATAATCATCCATACCTTGTGCAAGAAGACGCTCTCGCTCTCCTTCCTGTGCGTTGGCAGTGACGGCCACAATGGGTGTTTTCGCATTCAATGCGGTCTTGCGTATTTGTTTACTGGCCAAAACACCATCCAGAACAGGCATTTGTATGTCCATTAAAATGAGGTCAAAACGCTGTTTTTTTGCAAGAGTGACCGCCTCTTGTCCATCACCGGCTGTCACAACATGCGTCACTCTTTCCTGAAGAAGAGTACTGATAAGCTTAAGGTTTGCTGGGTTATCATCCAAAGCCATCACCACGAAAGGGGCTTTTTCTGCAACGGGATGAGGGCATTTTTTCTTCTCGATGAAAGGCGTCGCGATGTTTTTAAGGTCCGATTGTGTACAAAACTGCTCAATCAATTTTTTTCTTGAAAGCGGATTTGCAAGGCATGCCGTTGCTCCCGCATTTAAAAGCTGATCAAACAAAACAAGCTCCGTTGTCGGCAGACAAAAAATCACTTTCTGGCTGAATTTTTTTGCCATTTGAATTTTATCAATGAGAGAATCTAATGAGGGAACCTTGTTGGTCTGAATAAAAAACAAGACCCCTAATACATCCCTTTGGAGCTTTGGGAGTGTGCTGTGATTTAAAATAGAAAACCCAAGCTGAATTAAGCGCGTCGTCATAAAAAGCCGACTTTCAGTGTTTTCATCAATAATGAGTAAGGGTTTTTGTTGATAAGCACTCATCTCAAAAACAGGTCCACTTGCCGTTTTTGTTTTTAAAAAAGGCAAGGTAAACCAGAATGAAGAACCTTGGTGTAAATGACTGCTTAACCCTACGGTCCCCCCCATTTGTTGGATCAATTTTTGTGTGATAACAAGCCCCAGTCCCGTCCCACCATATCGGCGGTTAATGCTGGCATCTGCCTGGTTAAATGCTTGAAAAAGTTGTGTTTGTTGCTCTTCTGAGATCCCAATCCCTGTATCTCGGATCACAAATTCTAATTCTAATGTTTTATCATTCTGATGTTTAAGATCAACCCGTACACTGATATGCCCCTGAGCGGTGAATTTAGCCGCATTTCCAATAAGATTGGTGAGCACTTGTTGAATTCGCTTCGGATCGCCAATCAGCTCCATGGATATTTTCGGATCAACATGCAGATAAAGTTCCAACCCTTTTTCATGGGCCATCAAGGCCAATTGTTCCATGACTTCATCAAGGGTTTGCTCTACATCAAAAGGAATTTTCTCGAGCAAGAGTTTATTGGCTTCAAGCTTGGAGAAATCCAAAATATCATTGATGATAGAAAGCAAATTATTTGCCGATTTCTCAATTGTTTGAAGATGATCTTCTTGATTACTCGTCAGCTGTGTTTTCAATATTTGTCGTGTAAAACCAAGGATCCCATTTAAAGGAGTGCGCAGTTCATGTGACATATTGGCTATAAAGAGAGACTTAATTTTTGTCGCTTCAAGCGCATTTTTTTTTGCTATATCCAGCTCGATATTTTGAATTTCGAGCTGTTCAAGCGTGCCTCTTAAATCTGACGTGGCCTGATCGATGCTCTGCTGCATCTCAAGATGGTATTGCGATAAAGAAATCGCCATGGCATTGATCCCTTTTTTAAGGGTGTCCAGCTTATCTACAAATTGCCCCTCAATACGCACATCCAAATGCCCACGCCGAATTTTATCTATCATGCTGAGCATTTGATTTATGGGGATTTCAACATCATAAAGAAGACGGTAAGCAAAAATCCCCGAAAGAATCATTCCAAAAATAAGCACAACGGCTGCAGAAACCATCTCTTCATACTTTTCCAGTTGAAAAGAAAGCAAATCCATTTCCATTACGACATAACCTATGGGCTTTTCTTTTCTAAACGTTGAATTAAACCCTCCTATCACACGAATGGGAGCGTAAAATAGCAAGCGCTCATTTTTATATTGAACATTCACATGGGTCGGCATTTTTTTGTCTTTGGGAAACGCCAAGGTTTCAAGGTCACGGTGATAATTCGAGGTGACAAAAAGCTCGTGTTGATCAGAAAATACAGCAATAGTACGGATAAATTGACTGTGTTGTTGATGTGTATGCCCAATCAAACGCCTTACGCTTTCTCGGCTTTCATTGTTCAGTCCGATTTCACTTGCAATCGCCAAGGGTTCAATAATGGCAAATCCTGTCAGGCTGATCTTTTGCTCAATATCTTGATATTGTCGGTTAATAAAATACAAGCTCAACAACACTCCGATAATGAGTGTGGGGGCAAGCGTTAAGGTAATTACTTTGGCGCGAAGTCCGTATTTGGTCATGCTGCTTGTTCTATGGGAGAATTGCTTTCATATTCATGATGAAGCAAATACAAGATTGATTTCTATGGGGAATGTACAGCAAAGAAAAAGAATTCGGTATAAGTTAATCACGTTATCATGATTTGAAAACAAAAACACAATAAAACACCCGAAAAATAAATCAAAAAATCATTCACGAAAAAAATGGAAAGAATTATGGCGCGTTTTTTTAAGCCGCAAAAAAAATCATTGGACACACAACACAAAGAATTTGAAATCCTGCGATTTGATCATCATGGTGAAGGGGTCGCATTGGAGGGAGAAAAACCTGTTTATATTTCTGGCGTTTTACCCGGTGAAAAAGTCATCGTGCAGCTCATCGAAAATAAACGCCACTATGCAAAAGCAAAACTGATTAAAATCTTGCAAGAAAGCCCTGAGCGCATCGCACCTTTTTGTGTTCATTATGGAATATGTGGTGGTTGCCAGCTTCAGCATCTCAACCATGACGCACAAATTGAGGCAAAACAAGAAACCTTGAGACAAATAACCAAAAAAATTACCCCAAACCTTCTTCCACTGACGCCGCCTGTCATTTGTTCCCCGAAAGGATACCGACGCCGTGCTCGTTTCAGTGTAAAAGTCAACAAAACGGGCCGTCTTGAGATGGGGTTTCGCCAACGCCATTCAAAAGAAATAGTCACGCTCACACAGTGCCCTGTTCTTGAACCTTGCATTGAGGCGCTTATTCCCTCTCTCTATGCATTGTTGGACTCTTTAAAAGGACGGCGGATCATCGGTCACATTGAGCTTGTTAGCGCAGAACCACAACCCGCTCTTTTGGTACGCACCGTAAAACGTTTGCACAAGCAAGACAAAAAACAGCTTGATTTTTTTGCAAAAGAACACGACCTGATTTTGTATCTTCAAGAAGAAGAGACGGCCCCTATACGCCTTTATGGTGAAAGACCCTTTTATTGCATCAAGGATTTAAAACTTCAATTTGAACCTCAAGACTTTATACAGGTCAATAAAAGGGTCAATGAAAAAATGGTCTCTCAGGCCCTTGAATGGCTGGCCATTAAACCCGAAGACAAGGTGCTTGATTTATTTTGCGGACTCGGAAATTTCAGCTTGCCTCTCTCTCAAAAAGCCGCTCAACTTGTCGGCATTGAAGGCATTGAAGCCATGGTGGAGCGCGCCGAGAACAATGGAAAAATAAATGCGCTTCAAAACCTTCAATTTTATCATTCTAATCTTGAAGACGATCCTAATAATACATTTTGGGGAAAGCAAAAATACCATAAGATACTGCTTGATCCTGCTCGTGCTGGGGCTTTAGAGCTAATGCGTTATGTGGCAAAAACGGGCGCAACGCGGATTGTTTACGTTTCTTGCAACCCTATAAGCCTTGCAAGAGATGCGCAAATTTTAATAAATCAGGGGTATCGATTAGAAAAAATGGGCATGCTTGACATGTTTCCACACACGGGACATTTAGAATCGATGTCATTGTTTATTAAAATATAAATGACCTCTTCTGAGCATGGTGCTTTCAGAGAGGACAAGACGAAAGGTGGCAAAGAAATGGTTGCGATTCGTGGTGCACATCTTAATGATTGCAAAGAATTTATCATTGAAGATTGGGTAAAAGAACTCAAGCAAGATCCCACAATTTCAGATGCACTGAACGAGGCCTATCAGTATTGCAAAACCCTTGGGGAATTTTCAGTTTTAAGGCGCGCATTTTGGTCTGGACGAGAAATGGTCGAGATCTTGCTCACCTTAAACATGGACAAAGAAACCTTAATTTCTGCCGCATTATTTCCTTTTGTCAAACAAGAGCTGCTTACGAAAGAGGCGCTTCAAGATCATTTTGGTCCAGCTATTTTTAAATTGATCGGAGGGGTACAAGAAATGGCGGCCATTCGCCATTTAAATGCCAGCGATAAAGATGCAACCCCTGCACAAATTGATAACGTGCGCCGCATGTTGCTTTCTATGGTCGATGATTTTCGCTGCGTGGTGATTAAACTTGCCGAGCGTGTCAGCTATTTGCGTGAAGTAAAAAATGAACCCGATGAAATCACGAAAGCGGCAGCCAAAGAGTGCGCCAATATTTACGCCCCCCTCGCCAATCGTTTGGGGATTGGCCAGCTTAAATGGGAAATAGAAGACTATGCATTTAGGTACCAGTACGCAAGCACCTACAAAAAAATAGCCAAACAACTTTCAGAGCGACGGATTAACAGAGAAGCCTACATCGACTCCTTTGTCACCCACTTACAAAGTGCAATGGCAAACGCCAACATCCGTGTCGAAATCAGTGGACGGCCTAAACACATCTACAGTATTTGGCGCAAAATGCAAAAGAAACACCTTGCATTTGATGAACTTTTTGATGTTCGCGCCGTGCGCATCATCGCTGAAGAACTTCAAGATTGCTATGCTGCGCTCGGTGTCGTCCATACACAATACCGCCACCTTCCCAACGAATTTGATGACTATGTTGCCAACCCGAAATTTAACGGATATCAATCCATTCATACCGTGGTCTTAGGCCCCGCCGGGCAAACCGTTGAAATTCAAATTCGAACCAAACAAATGCACGATGACGCAGAGCTTGGCGTCGCAGCGCACTGGAAATACAAAGAAGGAGCCTCGGTTGGCCGAAATGGCTACGACGAGAAAATAACCTGGTTGCGTAAGCTCCTTGCTTGGCAGGAAGAGATGTCAGACTCCGGTGAAATGCTGGACGAACTGCGAAGCCAAGTGTTTGACGATCGCGTGTATGCCTTCACCCCCAAAGGAGACGTGCTTGATTTACCCGTCGGTTCAACGCCATTGGATTTTGCATACCATGTGCACTCAGAAGTCGGACACCGCTGCATCGGTACCAAAGTCGAGGGACGTATTGTGCCTTTTACTTATCAACTTCAAATGGGTGAACAAGTTGAAATCATTACACAAAAAGAACCAAACCCCTCAAGAGACTGGTTAAACCCAAGCTTAGGATTTGTTAATTCAGGCCGAGCCCGTGCAAAAATCAATGCTTGGTTTCGTAAGCAAGCGCGCCACAAAAATGTGATTGCAGGCAAAGAGATCTTAGAAGCAGAACTGTCTAAAATAGGGGCGAGCAACAAAGATGCCGCCCTTGGAATGAAACGCTTTCACGTCAATACACTGGAAGACTTGTATGCTGGTATCGGCAGTGGTGATTTGCGCATCAACCAAGTTATTAATTTCATTAACACAAAAGTCAACCGCCCCACAAAAGAAGAAGAAGACATAGAACTTCTTAAGAAATTAGAACAAAGTGAATCAAGCGCCTCGTCTAAAAAACCACGCAATGACGCCATCGTTGTCGAGGGTATCAATAACCTCATGACCCATTTAGCGCGATGTTGTCAGCCTATTCCTGGCGATGCAATAGAAGGCTATGTCACGCAAGGCAGAGGCATTTCAGTTCACCGTGCAGATTGCGAACAACTCGCAGAACTTTCTCACCATGCACCAGAGCGGATCATTGATACAGTTTGGGGGGGAGGCTATGTGGCCCAATACCAAATAACCCTGCGTGTTATGGCCTCAGAGCGCAGTGGCTTGATAAAAGATTTAACGAGTATTTTAAACAATGAAAAAGTCAAAGTTACAGGCTTACAGAGTCGCGTCGATTACAAAAAAAGCATGTCTATCATGGATTTTGAATTAGAAATCAGCGATCTTGAATTTCTTAGCCGTGTCATAAAACGCCTTGAGCAAGTCAAAGACGTGCATGATGCAAAACGCCTTTATTGATTCAATCTGAGCGCCTCAAACGCCATATAATACACAAAAAAGTGAAAATGCAGGTCCACGCCAAGAACAAAAAGCCCAATCGCAACGATGTTCTATGTGATTGGGCTTTGAGGGCGAAGCCACCCCCCTGCAGCTTCAACGGCAACGGGTATAACCGTTCCCCTACATACACGGACACACAAAAAATGAGCATTCTAGATACATTGCAAGAAGACCTGTCACCCTTAATGCAGGCAAAAAAAATACAAGATCGCTGCGCCCAATTTGGCTTTGATTGGGACACCCTGGGTCCCGTTGCCGAAAAAGTACAAGAAGAGCTCAATGAAGTCATAGAAGAAGCCCTCATGATTGAAATAAATCAAACCCGAGTGGAAGAAGAGCTTGGGGATTTATTGTTTGCCGTCGTCAATTTGGCTCGTCATCTAGATTCCTGTCCGGAGTCCGCCCTTGCCAAAGCCAATTTAAAATTTGCAGCGCGCTTTCGTAAAGTGGAAGAAAAACTCCTTCAAAACGGAAAAAACCTTCAAGAAAGCACCTTGGATGAAATGGAAGCCGTATGGAAAGACGTAAAAAAAGAAGAAACAAACGAGTCTCATTTTAAACCGACATAAGCTTTACAGATTAAGACATCGCCCGGCGCCAGCCGCCCTCTCTTGTTATGCCCATTCCTGTAAGTGGTTAACCAGAAATTACGCTGAAAAATCACGACGAACAAGGCTGGAATTTTTAATAATACGTTTTCTATCCCCTCGCCTTTGAAGCCGCGTGGGTGTTGGCGAGGCTCGTTCAACCCTATCCCAGAGTCGCGTTATGCTCAGGGGCTTCACTCGCTTGGCGCGGGCGCGCACCTTCAATTACTCTGGGAATAATTGAGAAATTCAGAACCATGTTATCGGTTATTTTAGCAAGAATGATCACATATTAACTGGAACCGCCAGGATACCAATCTCTGTCAATATCTGATCATTATTGCGGATGAACGACGTAATAGAATTGGTATTATACCGATAAACAGACTCTCTGTTTGAAATGAAAAAAAGAACAGCGCCCCCTCTTCAAAGGTGGCGAATATTGCATTTCAATCTGCGCTTTTCAGGGTCAACAAGGTATGCCCAAGTCCGATATTGTCTGTTTTGTTTTCGACTTTAAACCCTGCTGCTTCAACAATTTGAATAAATTCGTCTGCACGATAAAATCGGCTGTTTCCATTTGCAAGACACGTAAAATACAAAGATGTAGCATTTAAGCTATACGCTGCGGCATCGTATTTTTGGCTGTCCCAAAAAAGCTCAAGAATAAACACCGTGGCACCGGGTTTAATGGCTTTACGTACCCGTTGAAGAAGACGCAATATTTCAATCGGTGAAAAACAATCTAAAAATTGACTCATCCACCAAATATCCGCACCGTTAGGCAAGATTGATCCCGCATCAAGGGCATTAAAACAATGGCCTTTAATCCGCTTTTCAAATGGGGTTCCGGTTATTTGCTCTAAAGCCATATCAATTTGTGGCGGTAAATCGATAAGGGTCACTTCAACGTTTTCATCATAACGGCAACACGCCCTCGCCCATTGCCCCGTATTCCCACCCAAATCAAAAATATGCTTTGGCTTTAATGCAAACACCGTTTCCAATAAAAGCGGAAACGAAATATCAGAATAAAAATGATCGAACTGAAACCAACTTTTTTTGGCCGTATCAGGAAGAGAAGAGAGCCCTTCGTAAATCGTATTCCACTGCCCAAACTCTTTTAAACCTGCAGGCGCTCCTGTTGTAATCGACTCCGTTAAATGCGCCATTGCGGCATAACAAACGTCAGCGGTAAAATCCATATTGACGCGCGTCATTTCATCTTGATATAAAAAATACCCCAAATTACCTAAAACATATTGAGGAGAAGACCAAGTCACAATGCGAGCGGAAAGCCCCATATCCAAAAGCACTTTGATACCGTATTCAGATACTCCCGTTTTATCCGAAATGGCTTTAGCATCTAAGCCTTGGGATCCCGCTTCATGCAAAGCGGCCAAAATCCCGAGATCACGCATCGTTCGAGCGGCATGGAAAACAATGGGTGCAAAAGCCAATTCTTGTGCTTTTGTTTTGGCTTGCATTGCATTAAAGGGATCGGTCTGATAATTACTCACAATAAAACCTCATAATAATTCATCTCTCTACCATCTATATACTCAAAGAAATTGAAGATGTGCGCCTGCGGCAAGCGAGTGAAGCCCTTGAGCATAGAGAGACAATGTGATTGGGCTGAACGAGCGCAGCCAACACCCACGCAGCTTCAAAGCCGACGGGTATATTTCGCCCTTAAAGAAGCTTTTTTATATGCTAATTTACGAACTCTGATTGGCATATATGCCCAGAATATTTGAAAATACCGCGAAGCGAAAAGCAAGCAAAGCCGACAATCAAAAGTAACGGGAATAGACAACAAACAAACTCAATCAAGCGCGAACGAAAGAGGGTAAGATATCAGATTTTATCATACTGAAATACAGGGATATTCTTGCAGTAAAAAGCACCAAAGACGGATCATTTATAAAAAATAACTTAGGTGTGTTTTTTGGCTCTTTGAAAAGAAAATTGCCGCTGGATTCAAGTAATAAGTGCAACACGTCGACCAGTAAAGACTTCAAAGGGGGTCACTCCCCCTAATACTTTTCTTTGGGTAAAGTTCAGCATCAAAATTCTATCTTCAATTTCCTTTTCTGTCAGCGTTGCCATATCAAATTTCTTCGGCCAAAAACGACGGATACGGCCATTGGTATTTTCATTGGTTCCTCGTTGCCAACTTGCATAAGGCTTTGCAAAATACACCTTTGCACCCGTTTGTTTTGACACCCGAACATGACCGGCAAATTCACCTCCGTTATCTAATGTTAACGTAAGCACAGAGTCTATTTTTGTGAGCAATTCTATCATCGCATCACCCACTTCTTTTTTCGTTTTACTAACTGATGTTACGCAAGAGCCTGAAATCGTTTTAGTTCCTCATATGCACT
>CAMRBZ010000050.1 GCA_947040595.1 uncultured Enterovibrio sp.
GGCTTATACCCAAAGGAATTGAAGATGCGTGCCTGCAAGCCCCTGAGCATAAAGGGACGATGTGATTGGGCTGAGAGAGCGCAGCCAACAACCACGCAACTTCAAAGGCGAGGGGTATACAAACGCAAGAAACAACCTCGTCGCATTAAAAACAAAGGACGCTTCAAAAAAATGGAACGATGGCGTTGATTTCATCGAGGCCGGGTTAATGTCATGTATGGATCTGAAACAGATATACAATGAATTAAATTCATTTCTTTGTTTTTTTAATTAATTTTCCTACATTTAAACTGTATTTGTCTCATATAGGACACAAGTATAATAAATAAAGGTTTTTACATCTCCAAATTTTAAAACATGCCTTACTTTTAATGAACCCATCGAAAAAAAGGAGAAAACCAATGGCATACGAACTTCGGGGTGAATTTAAGAAAAACAAATTAATTTTAGCGCTCTTAATGACACTCTCTGTGACTGGCATTGCAGGCTGTTCAAGTTCATCACATAATTCTGAAACATTCGAAACAACAACGGATCTCATGGACAAAGACGCTGATGGCGTTATCAATGAAAGAGACTCATGCAGCATGACGGTCACAGGAGGCAAAGTAGACAATGAAGGATGTGTCGACGTCATCTACGTAGAAGCAAAAGACGAATTGCACATCTTATTTGAATTGAATTCTTACAAGATCCCCGCAGATTTTATGGACGAAGTGAATTCACTGGCTCGCTTTTTGACTGACTTTCCTGAGGCTGGAGTGCTCTTAAAAGGGTATTCAAGCCAAAATGGTCCGGCCGAATACAATGAAAAACTCTCCATTCAACGTGCGAATTCAGTAAAAAGTGCATTAATAGCTGAAGGAATAGTTCCTAACCGAGTGCAAATTAAAGGTTTTGGTGAATCAGAGCCTATTAAAGCAAGCTCACCAAAACAAACAGAAGTATTGAGTCGCCGTGTCACAGCCAGTGTTTCTGCAATGGAAGAAAGCGTATTAATGCAATGGACTGTATATTCAAGAGCACAAAAAGAGAAAAATATGTGATCTTTATACGGAGCTTATAAGATTGGAAAAAAGATGAAAATAATCGTTTTATTTTCTATCGAATAAGTAAAAAACGGCCACATCGACTTTGTGTCCGTTTTTTTTATGCCCGTCGGCGTATTAAACACATACGCTATAAATCCAATTTATTGACAATCTCAATACAAAATAGCGCCATGAAGGTATTTATAAAGAGACTCGAGAAGGGTAAGGTGATTTGTCTTTTACATCTTGAAACAATAAAAATAAATTCTTGACCGATTTTTTAATCATGTTCAATGGAACTGAAACAAAATAAAGCGAGGCTAGAATCACCATAAAAGGATCAGCATAAGGTGCAAATCTTGTAAACCCAGCCATCAACAAAAAAGAGGTGAGAAGAAAACCGATAAGCACAGCGGCACTGATCACCGTGTCCATCAACCATTGCTTAGACTCAGCCATTAATATGGCAGACGGAGCCCGTCCCAATTGGTTTTTCAGCAAACGATACGTCCCCAAACAACCCAGTACATTCACGATACCAAAAATAATTCCAAAATCAGCAGAGACTTCCCTCCCTCCCGTGAAGATCGCCTGTACAGCAGAAAAAAACGAAACAAGGCAAACCAGAGCAATCACGGCGCCTTTAATCAAAACGACGAAGGTTTCAATGAATGCCGTTTTCTGATCAAAGAAGAGATTGTTTATATTTTGTTTTTTTAAAGCGGCTTTTTGAATGTAGAGCGTTGAAAGCAAAGCCAACATCGATAAAAGCAAAGACACAAGAGAATAAGCGCCATCAAAAACAATGATCAATGAATCAACCCAAAGTCCAAGAGTGATCCCAAAGACTGCAAAAAATAAACAAGCTAAAGTAGAAAAAATTAATAAGTTTCGTTCCTTCTTTTCTTTACACGACATAAATCCTCGCAAGTGACAAAATTTCTGGCTGTAATCTAGAGATACAGTGTATATATTAGACAATAGCCTTAAATATTACTTTCTTGGAGTTACTGAGCGTCGTTTATTTGGTCGCTGGTTTTTTCATTCCTCATCCTTGCGACTCATCTCGCCTCGTATCATCCAAATGGAACCCTCAATGCGAAGTATTCAAATAGAAATGTTTCTTGCTGCAATAGAAACAGGTTCAATCGCAGGCGCTGCCAGAGAACTGAATAAAAGCCGAACCACCGTCAGTGCAGCCTTAAGCGCCCTCGAAGACAACCTTGGGGTTGAATTGTTAATACGAACGGGAAACAGCGTAACTCTGACCGAAGTGGGGCAAATAATTCATGACGATTGTGAACGACTTATTCAAGCCACCCAGGATATAAAAACAAAATGCCGCCAATTTGAACGAGGAATAGAATCAGCCCTACGCATTGGACGAGATGATGCATTACCAGAAGAATTTTGGCGCGCCATCGTGAGAGAAATAAGCCAAAATTTCCCCGATACCAGCATTTCAATCTATATCGCACCACCGCCTGAACTTTATGAAATGGTGAACGAAAATATGGTAGATGTCGCCTACGGTTTACTTCCTGGAGCACGGGCATTTGCTCGTATCAGCACAAAAGAATTAGGCCAAGTCCGTATGATGTCTGTTGTCCATAAGGATCACCCTCTAACTCAACTCAATCGCGTACAACGCGCCGATCTCGAGCGTTACACAGAAATTGCGTTAGCCTACGTAGATGAGGATGGTCTCAAAGTATCAGAACGCATTTCACCGCATTACATCGCCCTTCCTTGCTATGAACATTTAAGAGATGCGGTGCTCGATGGATCGGGTTGGTCAAACGTTCCTTCTGTTCTTTTACAGAAATACCTTCGAAACGGTACACTGCAGGTTTTACGTCATTCAAGCGCAATGCAATGGCAATCTTACGGAGAGATCACCGCAATGGACACCCGTGTCGGTGCTTTAAGTGCTTGGCTTTCCGATAAATTAGAAGCATACCTTGTCTCAAACGCCCAATGAACACAATAATCCAAAGGGTTAACAAAGCTGCGAATGAAGCAATAAGCCCATGATTTACTCAAAGTAATGGAAGATGCGCGCCTGCGCTAAGCGAATAAAGCCCTGGGCATAGATGGACTCTGTCATTGGGCTGAACGCGCCTAGCCAACACCCACGCAGCATCAAAGGCGAGGGGTATAACAAGGCCTGTTTAAGCGCCATCCTGAAATAAAACAGTTTTCATTCGCTGTATGATGATCGGCTGTCATTTTGACCTCAAATCACAAAATTACTTTGTTCAAAAAGAGCCATTTTTTAGGGCTCTGCCAGATTTAGCCTTATCCCTGCCTCAAGCTTAGATCGCTGTAACATGAGGGATTCAAATAGAGATCAGCTTGTTTTTTCAGGAATTGTTTCTAATGCATCAAATAGCATCTCGAACTGTTTCGTTAATTTATGTTGAGGTGCATAGTGAATCAAAGGCAATTGATGAAAGTGGGATTCTTTCATTTTAATCGAATGGGTCAAATAAGGTTCAAGCAAAGGAAGGCCAAGCTCTCGCACATTTTCGATGATTTTAGACGGAAATTTTGCTTGAGCATTAAACATGTTCACAACCACGCCTTCGAGCATTAATTTAGGATTATGATCATGTCTAAGCTCAGCAAGATTGTCCATCAAGGTCATTAAGGCCCGGTGCGAAAAACTATCACAATCAAAGGGGATCAAGAGCTTATCCGCAGCAATTAGCCCTGCTTTTGAATAAAAGTTTAAATTTGGCGGTGTATCAATATAAATGCTGTCAAATTCTTCTTCAAGCTCGTCCAGTGCTTCACGCAACTTGTATATTTTATAACGACGCTCTAATTCAGGCTCTAAGGCGGCAAGTCGTGTGCTTGACGGGATAATATAAAGATTTTCAAACGCACTCTGATGAGGGAATTGTTTAATCGGTGTTGAAACAGAAAACCAAGAGCCGCTCTGATCGAATAAATCTGCAACGCTATTTTCAATTTTTTCGTTAATATCAAATCCCAGATAATGACTGCTATTACCTTGAATATCTAAATCAATCAACAATGTTTTTTTTCCACTCTTCGCACTGACTGCTGCTAAATTAGCGGTAATACTGGATTTACCTACGCCACCTTTTTGATTAAATATGATCCGTCGCATCGTCCTGCCTTGCATTGAAAGTGAAAAACACCAAACTCAAAATGAGCTATACCCAAAGTCATTGAAAATGCGCGCCTGCGGCAAGCGATTGAAGCCCCTGAGCATAGATGAACTATGTGATTGGGCGCCGCGAGCGTAACCAACACCCACGCAGCGTCAAAGGCAACGGGTATATTATCCATTCATTAAATTATCTTATTTTTATCAAGAAAAAATAACGATACATCTCAGCTTTCACGAGAATATATTAAAATCATTGCAATGCATCTCAAAGTCAAAAAATATTTTATTTCACTCAGGCAAAAGTAAAGGAGCATTTGAATTGATGTCCTCTTCCCTTCTCTTTTCAGCACAACGATGTTTTAAAAAAGACGCATGAATGTCGCACAGAGAAAAAGAGTATTGATTTACCCTCAATACCCTCAAACAAAAAAACATCTCATTTTCATGTTATTTATTTTCAATATATTGACGATGAGCGTTCTTTTATTAAAAACAGAAGCCAACGTCGTTTATCCCTTCGTTTTTCTGGGGCTCATCAGTGCACTCGGACTGTCTTTCTGTGTCTATGTTGATAAACCGCAAGTGTCATTTTCTCTCACTTACATGCATATTCAACAACATACAAAAATGGGAGGCTGGTGTGTCAAGTGGTCTCAAATTCAAGAAATCGGCATTCCTAGCGTGTCTTATGAAGGTTGGCATCAGCCCCTCCCCTTGTTTGGCGTCAAACTTAAAGACTATGGGCCTTTATTGGAGAACATCAGCTTACGTTTGGCCAGCCATATCCTCATTGAACAAAGGGGGTTGTTATTAAAAGCTTACAGAAACAGTGATACCTCACAAAAACGAAAGATGGAGGACATCATGTTTGATGACAAGCCTTACCGCGCATCCAATGGAACCGAGTATGACGGCCTCCTTGCCATGCTCGCAAACCGAATGGTATACACCCGAGAATGTTTGGGATTTGACGTGATGATCCATGAAGATTTACTCGACCGTCCTTTAGAGGATTTTGTCGGCTTTACGCGGCGGTATTTGGCCGATATTCACGATTAAAAAAACCAGGCGATATTCACCTCGTCTTTGAATGAAGAGGCCCATTGATCGTACCCTAAAAATGTGAACTCTACCCAAGACACTGGAGGTTGCGCGCCTACAATAACTGAGTGAAGCCCCTGAAGATAGATGGACAATGTGATTGGGCTGAACGCGCGTCGCCAACACCCACGCACCTTCAAAGGCGAGGGGTATCAAGAAGCGTCTTTCATCCCCCTGTTTCACCGCCCCGTGTTTTTTTTAACAAGATCACCAAATAGGCATTTGATCCGCTACATACGGATTATGTTTTCTTTCATGGCCAAACGTTGAATTGGGTCCGTGCCCTGGAACAAAAACGATCTCATCACCTAAAGGAAATAATTTATTTTTAATAGACGCGATAAGCGTCTTATGATCGCCTCTTGGAAAATCCGTACGCCCAATGCTCCCATGAAAAAGAACATCCCCAACCCAAGCACATTTGTCTTCAAGACACACAAAGACAATATGTCCAGGAGTATGGCCGGGTGCATGGATCACCTTTAATTGGCTCTCACCAACACAGATGTCATCCCCTTCATTTAACCATTGGTCCGGTTCAAATATTGTGGCCATTGGAAAACCAAACCGCTCGCTTTGCTCTGGCAGGCTTTGAAACAAAAAAGCATCCTGCACGTGCGGGCCCACAACAGGGATCTTTAATCGATTGGCCAATTCATGGGTGCCACCAACATGATCAAGATGGCCATGAGTGAGTAAAATCTGGGTGATGTTCACGTTCAGTTGCTCTATTTTTTTTTGCAATAAAGAAACCTCACCGCCGGGATCAATGATGGCCGCATCCCGGGTTTTATCACACCAAAGAATGGAGCAGTTTTGTTGAAAAGGGGTCACAGGTACAATTTCGAATTTCAACGCCATAAAATAAATCCAAATGAAAACAAATAGAAAAGTCCTCTATATTAACACGCTTTTTTGTGGATATTAAAACAACAGGGATCCCCTTTGATTTTCTCTTTTAGACCAAGAAACTCAATGTTTCTTTTTCGAAGCCAAAGACGAAATATCATTTTTTACTTTTAAATCATAATGATATATGTCATCACGAAAGTGAACCTCCCCTTCACTGTCCACCCAAGCCGTTTGATAAATCGTAAAGAAATCAAATAAGGTCGTTAAGGCCACATTTTTGGTTTCAAACGATTGATTGTAAGCGTTAAACTCGAGCAGGTTTAAACCAGATAAAGAGAACAAGGTTTCGGCAAAGCGCTTTGCGTTACTCAAGCGAATACACCCAGAACTAAACGCTCGGTCTTGACGCTGAAATAGACCTTGACTCGGCGTATCATGAAGGTATATCGCACTCTTGTTTGGGGTGTTAAATTTATAGCGCCCCAATGCGTTTAAATGGCCCGGAGATTGTTGTAAACGATAAGGAAATTGGCTCGGATTCAGGTTTTCCCAGTCAATTTGATCATCCGAAATGCCCTCGCCTGACCACCATTGATCTAATACGGTATACGCATTTTGCTGTAAATAGTCAGGATTTTTCTTCACTTTGGGCAAGATGTCTTCTCGCATTATTTTTTCAGGCACATTCCATTTTGGATTGATGACCACGGTATCCAGCTTGGACTCAATCAAAGGGGTCCTCCGGCTTGGGTGTCCCACCACCACTTTCGAGTCAAGAAGCAGCTTACTGCTCTGCCACATTTTCATTTCATAGCTTGGAATGTTCACCAAAATAATATGATTGCGCTGTGTTGGCCATAACCTTAAACGCTCCATGTTCAAGGCCAATATTTGAATCCGTTCTTTTGTGGATTTATTCAACCAAGCCAGTGTTTTATGTCCAATTACCCCGTCATCATTAAGGCCATATTTAAATTGAAATGCCTTGATCGCATTTTCCAATACCCGGTTGTATGTCTTCTCTTTTTCCCTGTTTAAATCGGCCATCGCCAAAGCGTTCAGTACGCCGTGACTTTTTAAAAGTGAAATAAAATCCGCTCTGTTTTCAATAATGTCACCGCGTCGGATCACTTTTTTCATTGAAATACGGGGCGGTATTTTCTCTTTTGAGTCTTGAAACGCGACTATCGCTTGGCGCATTTTTTCATATTGCGGGGTCTTTGGACGCAAACGAAACACAAATTCATACAAGGTCTTATCCCGAAGGGCCGTCATCATCGACTCTAATTTAAAATCAGCGGGGATAGGGAGCACTTCGGTCTGCTCTCCCCCAAAAAACCAATTTTTTCCATATTCAGAAACATGCCCAATGTAACTTATCAAGGAAAGCAAACTGTCTGTGGCCAAGACATCGTAAGCATGCCAATCTCCATTTTGCCGAAGGGCCTTTAATTTTTGAACTCGCCATGAAAAATCTTCGCTAAATCCTGATAAAAAGATCACATTTAATTGGGTTTCAAGCTCTTCTTTTGCTCTGTAATCTGTCCACAAGGCAGAAAAAGCAGTGAACTGATAAATGCGCGATAACGCGTCGCGATACACAAGACGACCTGTTTTTTCTTGTGCTTTATTCAGCCACTGTATTTCAACGTCTTCCACTTGTGTGCGCGCAGGAAAGGCGTCTTCACCCCATAAAAAAAAGGGCAAAACGCTTAAAATCAAAAATACGGTACTTTTCCGACGGAAAAACATGATCTGCTCCTTCATTGAGATTTTAGTATGGCAAAGGAGACTGTTTTAGAAGGAGAAATTCGGGCTATTCAAGCGAATACTTTTTGAACAATGTACAAAGATTAAAGATCCACCTCGCGCAGTGCCACTTTCTTTGTTTTTTTTCCGTACAAAAATAAACACTTTTGATATCCTTGATTTAGCGAGAATAACCCCAAAATATTTAACGATGCAGCCAACCTCCTGTCGCTTCAAAAGCGAGGGGTATAACGAGCTTCTTGTATTCAGATTTAACACGAAGGAGAAGCAAGATGGAAAAACACGAAGAAGTTTTAGTGGCCTTAAGGCAAATCATTCGAGCCATCGACCTTCATTCTCGTCAATTAAATAAAGAAGCCGGATTAACCGGCCCTCAGCTTGTTTTAATGAATGCCATTCGTGAATTAGGTGAAGTCACCATTCGCCAGCTTTCCATTGAAACCAACATGAGCCAAGCGACAGCCACCATCATCATCGACCGATTAGAAGGCCGTGGTTTATTGGTTCGCATTCGAAGCCTCGAAGACAAAAGAAAAGTGCACGCACTCTTAACACAAAGCGGCCTCGATGCACTGGATAAAGCCCCAAAACCCTTACAAGACCGCTTTATCCTTCGTTTTCAAGCCTTAGAAGAATGGGAAAAACTGCTGCTTATTTCATCTGTACAACGTATTTCATCCATGATGAATGCCGACACAATTGATGCTGCTCCCTTACTTGAAGTCTCTTCTTTAATCAGCTCTGAACCTTCAAAAGCAGAATAACGCCTTATTGAAAACCCAATGCACCCGCGATGATCCTCGTCGCCTTTAAAATGCAGCTTGTTGGCTGCGTATGCCAATCTGCCTCACAAAATGCATCGTGTCTTAGGGATTCGTTCACGGATTTGATAAAAAGTAAAAGCCTCTTTTGGCTCCTGTTTTGTTCAAATGCATGCATCTCATCCCTTACACCAAGATAAATTAAAAAAGGAGTTGATCTAGTCGAGAATTAATGAAAAATGGTTAGATATAAAAAAATGACTTGATGCCATCGCATACCTCCAAAGTAAAAGGAGGCTTTTTAAAGTCATCACCAAAACAACGAAAAGTGAAAAAGGATGTGTCCATGACAATTAAAACCGATGAATTAAGAACACGACCTGTTGACACTTTACCCACACCTGCTGAATTAGAAAACGCATCGCCACTGACCGAACGTGTTGCCCAAAATATTGCAACGGCAAGACAAAACGTGGAAGACATTCTCTCAGGCAAAAGCAACAAATTACTTGTGATTGTTGGACCCTGCTCCATTCACGATACCAAAGCAGGCTTGGAATATGCCACCCGCCTGCATGCCTTTGCGCAAAAACACACAGACACCTTGCAAATTGTCATGAGAACCTATTTTGAAAAACCCCGAACCATCGTGGGTTGGAAAGGCATGATCAACGATCCACACCTGGATGGAAGTTGCCAATTACGTGAAGGCTTGTTTAAAGCCCGTGAATTTTTATTGAACATCAATAAAATAGGCATGCCCACCGCCACCGAATTTCTCGATATGATCACGGGGCAATATTTAGCGGATCTCATCAGCTGGGGCGCAATTGGTGCACGGACCACCGAGTCTCAAATTCATCGAGAAATGGCCTCAGCCCTCTCTTGTCCCGTCGGGTTCAAAAATGGCACCGACGGCAACATCAAAATTGCCATTGACGCCGTGCTTTCAAGTCAAACATCCCACCTTTTTTGCTCTCCAGATAAACAAGGTGTCATGACCATTTACCGTACAACGGGCAACCCACACGCCCATTTGATCCTTCGCGGCGGTAAAGAGCCAAATTACAAAAAAGAAGACATCCAACTTGCCGCAACAAAGTTGGACGCCCTTCATTTGCCCCCTCGCTTGATTGTGGATTTTAGCCATGCAAACTCCAACAAACAGCACAAACGCCAATTAGAAGTAGCGAAAGACATTTGTGAACAGCTTCTTCAAAAAGACAACTCCATTGCTGGCGTAATGGCTGAAAGTTTTCTTGTTGAAGGCAATCAAGCCGTCGATAAAAAAAATATCCATCAGCTCACCTATGGACAATCGATCACAGACGCTTGTTTAGGCTGGGAAGACACAGTAGAAATGTTAGAAAATCTTGCAAAAACAGTGGCAAAACGAAACAGTATTCAATAAACACCCTGTTGATTTTTTTATTTATGTTCATCACACACCAGGAAAAAAAACATGCCTTCTTTCGATATTGTCTCTGAAATTGACAGCGTTGAGCTGAAAAATGCCGTTGATAACGCCAAGCGCGAGCTGTCCACTCGTTTTGATTTTCAACGTATTGATGCAAGTTTTGAGTTAAACAAAGAAGTGGTTAAAGTCAGTGCGGAAGCCGAATTTCAAATTCAGCAAATGATGGATATTTTGCGCACCAGTTTGTCTAAGCGCAATGTGGATCCCCGCTCCATTGAAACCAAGTCACCGAGTTTTTCAGGTAAAACCGTGTCTCAAGATGTTCATTTTAAAAATGGCATTGAAACCTTGATTGCCAAAAAGATTGTCAAGCTCATCAAAGACTCAAAAATCAAAGTACAAGCACAAATCCAAGGCGAGCAATTGCGGGTAACAGGGAAAAAACGCGATGAATTGCAAGAGGTGATGCAGTTAGTGAAAACCGCCGATCTCGGCCAGCCGTTTCAATTTACCAATTTCAGGGACTGACTCCTGTCAAAAAGAGTGAAGGCCTTCAGGCGGCATGCACTTTTTAAACACCGAGATTAGATTGATTCGATTGGATGACGGGAATTAAGCGCGCGCAGCCAAAAAGCCCGCCGCTTCAACGCTGACGGATATCAAACAAGGTCGCCTGCCATCCCCGTGACAGGTGACGCCGATTTAATTCCAGTCTTTATCTCGAAGGCGTCCTGTTTGGTAATAATTCGAAACCAAATCAAGAAAATCGCTAAAATCTTGGTTTTCTTCAACAATGCGATTCACCGATTGCCAATCTATTTGAAGGCGTTTCATCGCAGGCAATAAAAGCTCGCTTTCAGAGGGGTTTTCAATATTGAGCAAAATAACGCCAATGCCATGCAACGCACTTAAGATCCGCAATTCTTGCTCTACCTTGCTGTCGCTGATATTGATGGCCACCAAATAGCCTTCATTCGCCCAAGAAGAATTACTGACCGCTTGAAAAAAACTTTTACGTACATTGCTCATGGTCAGCTCTTTTTTGACTTCAAAAGACCATAATCGAACGCTGGGCCCACCTCCTGCATGCACACAATTTTTCACATGTTTGTGAAAACCTTGTGCTAAAGCCTCCATCGCCACAATGTCTGGGTGTAACCACTGATTTCCACCCGTACCTCGGCTGTTTATAGATCGTTTTTCATCGATTCGCATGCAATGGAGCTGATGCTCTGATCGCAGATAATCAATCAATATCGGATACAAGGCCGCTTCATTTAAGACAGGGCGTTTTCTGTTCGCCTCGTCTAAAACCACCTCGTCTAAAATAGCTTCGGCTAGAAAGTCTTCGTCTATGATGGGCTCTTCTAAAACAGCGTCCTTTATAAGATCTTCCTCTAACAAAGCCTCCTCTAATAAAAAAGGATCCGCTGAGGCAAAAGGCGAGACGGGTAAACTTCCTTCACCTTCTCTTTTAATGCTTTGTTCAGGGGTTGGATGGGCACGCTTGTTCTCTCGTTCAAACCAATACACACGCGGGCGCGGTTTGTCTTGCCATTTGATCTGTGGGCTTATCGCCTGTATTTGCCTTTTTTGCGCGCCAATTTCCGCCACCAATTGTGAAATAAAGGCGTTATCGTTAGAAAAACGTGGATTGGCGCGTTTATCCGCGAACTCTTCGGGATAAAGCGAAATGAGTGCTTTGGCTATCTCACGGGCAGTAAAACGCTTTTCAGGACATTTCTTTAACAAGCTTGCAATTTTTTGTGTTTGAGAAAGTTTCGCCATCGTTTTGTTTTTTATCTCGTTATAAAGGGGTTCATTTTTGAACTTGTTTTTTGTGCGCCTCGCTGACACATCTGCTACTTCAAGGATCACGGGTATAGGTTCTCGAAAAGAGCACCGCTGTTCATTGCCAGGTTAATATATACCCGTCGCCTTTGAAGGTGCGTGGGTGTTGGCGACGCTCGTTCAGCCCAATCACAGAGTCCATCTCTGTTCAGGGGCGTCACTCACTTGCTGCCTAGACGCAACGTCAAGTGTCTTGGGTATACAGGGTAAGCCTGCAATGAGTCTGGCATATACCCGTCACCTTTGAACCTCCGTGGGTGTTGGCGAGGCTCATTCAGCCCAATCACAGAGCCCATCTCTGTTCAGGGGCTTCACTCACTTGCTGCCTAGACGCAAGGTCAAGTGTCTTGGCGATATCTAAACATAAATGAATGATTAACTTTGCAGGATCAATAAAGGTAAATTGAGAATGTCGTCTCCACTGCTTGCAAAATAAACGATGATCCCGATAAAGCTGAGCAAGACGGCCAAGTACCAAATAATACTAATAAACTGTCCATAACGGTTTAACGGTAAAAGATGCGACTGATGACGGAACTTCCATTCAAGAATAATTTCAAAACTGCCAATCAATAATAAAAATCCAAGTAAAGCCAATCCAAAAGTAAAACTGACATAAACGCCAAATGCAGCCCCAGCAATACAGGCCACCAAACCTGCCATGCTATTGATGGAAAAACTGATACTTTTTAAAATGTGCCCTCCATCGAGCGGCAATATTGGTAATAAGTTAAATAAATTTAAGAGGGCATTGAATGAAGCAAGGCCTGCAAACAATATATTTCCGGTGATCCAATAAGCAATGAGAGAAGCGACAGAGACCAATAAGCCAAAGGTTGGACCCATAATTGATATAACAACATCTTGCCAGCGAGTGTTTATTTTTTCGTCTGATAAGGCAAGTCCACCAAAAAAAGGAATGAGGTAAATACCTTTGGTTTTCATTCCAAAATATTTCATTGCACGAATATGTCCATATTCGTGGACAACAAGGCAGGCGATTAAGGCCAAAGCAAATTGCCAAGAAAAAAGCCAAGAATACGCCGCAACACTGGCCCCCATAAGAACGACCTTAATGACTTTGGCGCTTTTAAAAAGCTTAAATCCAAGGGAGGCGATACCAATCAGACTGAATTTTTTTTGGGCGCTGGGTGGCACAATGGGTTTTTGACTTTCAATGTCTTTTTCTGTACGGACACCAGAGTCTATAAGCTCCCCATTCACTTTCACTTTGTAGTCGATGTAAAAAGGTTGCCATTGAATTTTCGCGATGACAACGACAGGGACAATATGATCATCAAGCGTGAGTTGAAAAGTGTGGGTTGATTTTTCTTTGTCCTCTGCATTTGCAGAAATTTGGGAAACCAATTGGTTATCCCAATAGAGTGCCTGCCACCCAGCAAGCGAGCCTTCTAAACGGAGAGGTTTACCGAGAAAAGAGAGATTAAAAAGTTCCAAAATAATTTTACTTTCGTGATTTGCTAATCGGGCCAATGTAGCAGTTTTTTTAAAAATTTTAAATGACGGCGTTATGGGATATACCCAAGGACATTGAATATGCGTGTCTACAAAAAAGCGAGTGAAGCCCTGTCGCACAGATAGACTAAGTGATTGGGCGCAATGACCCTAGCCAACACCCACGCCGCTTCAAAGGCAAGGGGTATAAAAGACATGCACTCTTCTAAAGGCAAAATTCGCCTTTTCTTTTAAAGTTTCATTTTCTGGATATTTGTCAACAAGTCAATTAAGCTCGGAATGAAAATCATTCTAAAATAAAAGTTTGTGCTTGAATGAGTTAACCGAAAACGCCTTCTTTAAATATCTCACAAAAAGAGAGAGAAATGGCGCGCTAAAAGCCGGTTCTTTGATAAAAATATCCTTTGACGAGACGTGTTCTACGCTTCTTCAATCCTTTTATTAAGGGACTTTTATTTTTGACTGTATATCTAAAAATGCCTTTGCAAACGAACCTTACACGCCTCTTTTTATTTTAAAAAGAAACGCAAAGAACAGGTTCACATCGAGCGCAAAGACAAGAACTTGGATATCAAAACAAGAGTTCTTTTTATTTATGGATAATCATTTTAAACGCCCCTTATACATTCCCTATGCAGGCCCAAGCTTGCTTGAAATCCCCCTTCTTAATAAAGGAAGCGCCTTCTCTTTAGAAGAGCGTATGCATTTCAATTTAGAAGGATTGTTACCTGAAGCCATTGAAACAATTGAAGAACAAACAGAAAGAGCCTACAAGCAATATCTCGAATTCGAAAATGACATGAACAAACATATCTATTTAAGAAGCATTCAAGACACCAATGAAACGCTTTTTTACCGCCTCGTGACACACCATATCAGTGAAATGATGCCCATCATTTATACCCCTACCGTGGGGGCAGCTTGTGAAAATTTTTCTGAAATCTATCGCCGAGGGCGTGGCATTTTCATCTCTTATCCCAACCGAGCCCGCATTGATGACATGCTCAATAACGCCTCTCGTCATAACGTCAAAGTGATTGTGGTCACGGATGGAGAACGCATTCTTGGGTTAGGCGACCAAGGGATTGGCGGCATGGGGATCCCTATAGGTAAGCTCTCCTTGTACACGGCAGCAGGCGGGATCAGCCCCGCCTATACCCTTCCCATTGTATTGGATGCGGGAACCAACAATCCTGAGCGCCTTGCCGATCCCATGTACATGGGCTGGCGTCACAATCGGATCACAGGAGAAGAATACGACCAGTTTATTGAAGACTTTATTCAAGCCGTACAAATTCGTTGGCCCAATGCCCTCGTTCAATTTGAAGATTTTGCTCAAAAAAATGCCATGCCCATCCTTGAACGCTATAAAAACAAAATTTGTTGTTTTAACGACGACATTCAAGGCACGGCCGCGGTCAGTGTCGGCTCCCTCATTGCCGCATGTAAAGCGGCGGGCACCCTTTTATCCAATCAACGTATTTGCTTTTTAGGCTCAGGCTCTGCCGGATGTGGGATTGCCGAAGCCATCATTGCACAAATGTGCCTCGAAGGACTGACAGATAAAAAAGCGCGAGAACGCATATTCATGGTGGATCGTTGGGGTTTATTAACAGACAACATGCCTAATTTGCTGCCTTTTCAACAAAAACTGACCACAAAAACGGAAGATCTCACGTCTTGGGGGCTTCAAGATCAAAACGTCTCTTTATTGGACGTTATGAAAAATGCAAAAGCCACCGTCTTGATTGGCGTTTCGGGAGCGGCGGGGATGTTTTCTGAAGAGATCATCAAAACTATGTATCAGCACTGTAAGCGCCCTATCGTCTTTCCCTTGTCAAACCCCACAAGCCGTATCGAAGCCACCCCAATGGATATTTTAACCTGGACACAAGGCCATGCCCTCGTGGCCACAGGAAGTCCATTTGAGCCTGTGATTTTAAACGAAAAGACCTACCCCATCGCCCAATGCAATAACAGTTATATTTTTCCAGGGATAGGCTTAGGGGTATTGGCCTCAGAGGCGAAACGTATCACGGATGAAATGCTGATGGAGTCAAGCCGCGCTTTAGCCGAATGCTCGCCTTTGGCGAAGTTCGGTGAAGGGCCCATGCTTCCGCCTTTAGAAGAAATTCAACGCGTTTCTAAACACATTGCCTTTGCCGTGGCAAAAAAAGCAATGGAACAAGATGTCGCCCTTCAATTAACAGACGAGTCACTCATTGAGCGAATAGAGAATTATTTCTGGACCCCTCAATACAGGGAATACAAAAGAACATCTTTTTAACGCGGGAGGGGGCATTCAATGGAGGGAAGAAGGGGATCCTCTAAAAACGCCCTGCAAATTCAATCTATTTGCTCTGATTGAGAAGGTTATCTTTGTCATTTAATTCGATTTAGGTTAGCCTTCTTGTTCTTTAAATTAAATGCAGCTTTTTGGTTTTTATGTCTTTTCGAAAGGCCTTCATTTTTATATTTTTTGGCTTCATTTTGCTTGTGCTTGGCATTGTGGCCATTGATTTTGGCGTCACGATGCAAGCCAATGATCGTATTTTTACGTCAGTCAATAATATTCCCTCTCGCCCCATTGGCATGGTTTTAGGCACCAGTAAATATGTGGGTCGAACTTTAAATCCTTTTTATACCTATCGTGTCAGCGCTGCGCAAGAACTCTATAAACACGGGAAAATAAACATGATGCTGCTGAGCGGTGACAACGCACACCGCTCCTACAATGAACCTTGGACAATGAAACGAGACATGCTAAATGCGGGCATCACCGAAGACCGGATCTTCTTAGATTATGCCGGATTTAGAACCCTCGATTCTATTATTCGGGCAAAAAAGGTGTTTGAAGTGGAAAAATTCACTCTCATCACACAAGCCTTTCATTGTGAACGGGCTCTTTTTATTGCCTCACATTATAAAATTGATGCCATTTGCCTTGCCGTTCCCAGTCCCAAAGGAATGAGAGGACTTAAAATCCGTATTCGTGAAATGTTTGCCCGGGTAAATGCGGTATTAGATATTTATATTCTGAATAAACAACCTAAATTTTTAGGCCCAAAACAAAGTATTCCACAAGATTTCCTGCTTCCTGAATAAGGCATCTCTTTTCTCTTATTTTCAAAAATAAAAAAGAGACATCTCTTTGGATGTCTCTTCAATACACACAATGCCTGCTTTAGGCTGATTTGATATTCAAAAATGCCGCCCCTCTCACCCCCCCTGAATCACCGTATTTGGCTTTGATGATTTTGGGCGGTTGAGCCACTGACAATAAATACCGAGGCAAACGTTTTGGCATCTCTTCATAGATATAATCAAAATTAGACAAACCGCCCCCCAACACCAGCACATCAGGATCAATGGCCGTGCAAATGCCCCCGAACACCATGGCCATCATTTCAATGTATTTTTCAACAAACAAAATCGATTGCTCATCTCCATCTTTGAAGGCTTGGATGATTTCAGGGGCTTTTTTGGACTCACCCTGTTCATGGGCATAAAGCAATTCAAAGCCACGTCCTGATAAATAATTATCAATACAGCCCTTTTTTTGACAACCACACTCAAAAATAGGTGCATTTTCACCCAAATGCAGCCAAGCATTTAAAGGAAGGCACATATGACCAAATTCACCGCCCACATTGTTTTTTCCTGACACAATTTGACCATTGACTATCAAACCACCGCCAAAACCTGTGCCTAAGATCAAGCCTAAAACCACTTTTTCATTTTTAAGTTCATCATCAAGCGCTTCAGACAACGCAAAACAATTGGCGTCATTATTGAGGGCCACACTGCGGCCAATTTTTGAAGCAAGATCGGCGCGAAGGGTTTGCCCCTTTGCAGCAGGCACGTTCACCGTAAGCACCGTGCCATCTTGGGATTTTTCAATGCCAGGAATACCAATGCCCACCGTCCCCTCACAGCCCCATTTTTCATCATTTTCCTTGACCATGTCAGCCAATACCTGAAGAAGCGCCTGATAATCGTTTGTGGGTGTGGGCCTTCTTTGCGTTGTAACACGTTGAAGGTTTTTATCAAAGGCCCCGAATTCTATTTTGGTACCGCCTACATCAAAACCGTAATACATCCTTTACTCCACTCTTTTATTGGCGTTTCAAAAAAACACATCAAATTGCATTAAAATTCTTTTATAAATTATCTCTCTTTCATGATCTTATGAATGTGATTCAAGACAAACCCTGATCAGCGCCTCGAAAAAACACCGCCAATTTGTGCCCTTATTCACAAATCTATCACAGGGTGAAATCACCCGCCGAATCGCGGGATCGATTTAGCAATGGATGAGTTGTGGATTAATTTGTTTGGGATGGATTAATTGTGGGGATTAATTGGACTGGATTAATTAAACAGCCATGATTAATTTGCTTTGGCTGGGGATCGGGGAT
>CAMRBZ010000051.1 GCA_947040595.1 uncultured Enterovibrio sp.
CGGGCTGGGATGATGTTTTCATAAAAGATAAAAAAGCGCTTTTAATGGCGCTTTTTTTTGGGAAAAAAAAGGGGTTACATGAAGAGTTATTTTAAAACTGTGGCGATGGCTTTACACAAGGCGGGCATGTTTTTTCGGCTCATCCCTGCAACGCTGATCCGACCTGAACCCAGGATGAATACCCCGAATTCGTCTTTTAAACGTTTCACTTGAGCGGGATTGAGCCCCGAAAAAGAAAACATCCCATTTTGATTGTTTATAAATTTAAAATCGGTGATGACGCCTTCCTCTTTTAATGTTTGAACGAAAAGCTCACGCATTTTTTTTATTCTGATGCGCATTTGAGCGAGCTCTTCTTCCCATTCACTGCGAAGGGCGGGGTTATTCAGAATTTCAGTGACGATGGCCGCACCGTGAGCGGGGGGGTTGGAATAAATAACGCGGGCAATGCTCTTGATTTGACTAAAGGCATTTTCTGCTTGAACGGCATTTTTGGCCAGGAGCGTCAACGCACCCACGCGTTCATTGTAGAGGCCAAAGTTTTTTGAAAAAGAGTTGGCAACCAGCAGTTCAGGGCAGCTTTTTGCCATCAGGCGCAAACTGCTTGCATCTTCATCCACACCTTGAGCAAAGCCTTGATATGCAAAATCAAACATAGGCAGCAAGCCTTGTTCTTTGCACAGGGCCGCCAAGGTATTCCACTGGCTTGGGGTGGGGTCAATGCCTGTTGGGTTATGACAACAACCATGAAAAACAACGACGTCCCCTGGTGTTGCGCTTTTTAAATCGGACAACATGGAAGAAAAGTCGAGTGTTTTATTGAGGGCGTCGTAATAACGATATTCTTTGATTTCAAGACCGACCGCAGCAAAAATCCCGTGGTGATTTGACCAGGTGGGCTTGCTGAGCCAAACCGTGACATCCCCGATGTTCCGTTTAATAAATTCAGCCCCCAAACGCAAGGCCCCCGTTCCCCCCGGAGATTGAGCTGTTCTGAGGCAATCTTCGGCGATGCTGTGGGTCTTTTCTCCAAACAAAAGTTTTTGTACCGCATTGGCATATTCAGGCGAGCCTTGAATGCTTAAATACGATTTGGTGGTTTCATTTTGAAGAATATTGGCTTCTGCTTTTTTGACACTTTTCAAAACAGGGGTTTTGCTGGTTTCGTCCTTGTAAATTCCTACACCCAGGTTGATTTTATCTGGGCGAGGATCGGCTTTAAAGTCGTCAGTCAGTCCTAATATCGGGTCTGCTGGTGCTGCAATGATGTTTTCATACATATTTTTTATCCAATAAAAGAGGTAAATGGAATGAGACGAATGAATAAAACGCTAATAAAAAACATGTAGAGTATATGAAAAAGCGCAATATTGTGGTCAGAGAATACTTAATCAGGACATTATTCTATTCATAAATTATGCATTCTTGTATTTGAAAATCAAAAAAGACCGTATGAATAAAACGGTCTTCCACTCAGAATGAGAAGGGGATCAGAAGTTTGCGCTGCGAGGGCTACGCGGGAATGGGATCACGTCACGGATATTTGTCATGCCTGTTACGTAAGAAACCAAACGTTCAAAGCCTAAACCAAAACCTGCATGTGGCACCGTACCATAACGACGTAAATCGCGATACCAGTTCATGTGTTCAGGATCGATACCCATCTCACGCATGCGTGCATCCAAGATATCAAGTCGCTCTTCACGTTGTGCGCCGCCAATGATTTCACCAATGCCGGGGGCCAACACATCCATTGCGGCAACGGTTTTTCCGTCATCGTTAAGACGCATGTAGAAGGCTTTGATGTCTTTGGGGTAGTTTTTGACAATCACAGGGGCATTAAAGTGGTCTTCTGCAAGATAACGCTCATGCTCTGAGGCCAAATCGATGCCCCAAGCCACCGGAAATTCGAAGGTTTTCTTGGATGCGATTAAAATTTCAACCGCGTCGGTGTAGTCGAGCTGTACAAAATCAGACTGAATAATGGTTTCAAGACGGGCAATGGCATTTTTATCGATGCGATCTGCAAAAAAGGCCATGTCATCAGGACGCTCTTCTAATACCGCTTTAAAGACGTATTTCAGCATTTTTTCTGCAAGGTGGGCCACATCGTTTAAATCGGCAAAGGCAAGCTCAGGCTCGACCATCCAAAATTCAGCCAAATGGCGACTGGTGTTTGAATTTTCAGCGCGAAAGGTGGGGCCAAATGTGTACACCTTGCTCAAGGCGCAGGCGTAGGCTTCTGCATTCAGTTGACCTGAAACCGTCAAGAAGGTTTCTTTACCAAAAAAATCTTCATTAAAATCAATTTCTCCCTTGTCTGTGTGGGGGAGATTTTGTAAATCAAGGGTTGAAACCCGAAACATTTCACCCGCGCCTTCGGCGTCAGAGGCGGTTATAAGGGGCGCGGAAACCCAAAAATACCCGTTTTCATGATAAAAACGATGAATGGCTTGGGCCAAGCAATTTCGAACGCGTGCAACCGCGCCAATGACATTACTGCGTGGGCGAAGATGGGCTATTTCACGAAGGTATTCAATGGAATGGCGTGTTTTTGCCATGGGGTAGGTTTCTGCGTCTTCGACCCAGCCGACAACCGTGACTTTTGAGGTTTGAATTTCAAAGGCTTGCCCTTCTCCTGGGCTTTCGGTGCAGCGTCCTGTGACTTCAACTGAACAGCCTGTAGTGAGGCGTAAGACATCGGTTTTATAATTATTAAGATCAGAAGAGACCACCGCCTGAATCGAGTCAAAACAAGATCCGTCATAAATAGAAAGGAAAGAAATCCCCGCTTTTGAATCTCGACGGCTACGGATCCAACCCCGAACTGTGATTTCTGTGTCTACCGTGGCTTTTCCGCTCAGAACGTCGGCGACAGGCATATCGTTCATCATTTTTATTTTTAACTCCATTGAAAAAACCTGATGAAAATCTCTGCAGGTTTAAATGATTCGTTTCACGCTTCAGTTTACCTTTATCCACTCATCACCTCAAGGTGAAGACACGCTCGATAAAGCACCCAAAAGTGCGGTGTACATTTTTTTAGATAAACTGTGTCATTCAGGGTTTTACCCTAAAATAGTGCGAAATTTTTCGTTATTCAATTTGAGCTTATGCCTGCTTTTCAGTAGGATCAGCGTTCAGAAAAAATTTATCAAAAATGAGAAAGACTATGTCAACAGAACTCTTTAAAGAATTTATGTTTGAAGCCGCGCACCGTTTGCCTCGGGTTCCCGAAGGGCATAAATGTGGGCGTTTACATGGCCATTCTTTTCTTGTGCGTCTTTATGTTTGTGGTGAAGTGGACGCGGTCACCGGTTGGGTGATGGATTTTTCTGAAATCAAACGTGCGTTTAAACCTATTTATGACTCTCTTGATCATTATTATCTTAATGATATTCAAGGGCTTGAAAATCCAACAAGCGAAGTGCTCGCTCGCTGGATTTGGGATAAGCTGAAGCCAGAATTGCCCTTATTAAGTAAAATCATGATCAAAGAAACCTGCACCGCAGGTTGCATTTATACGGGCAGTGCTTGATGAAATGGGCGCGAAGGGGCTTCTTTTTTTAAGCAATGCGCAGGTATTTGTGAGTTTGAAGCGAAAGTCGCCAGTTGTATTTTAGGCACATTTCAATACACAAGGATGTGGCCTTCTCTTTTTGACTGATAGGTTGAACAGAGATGATTTTATCTTTTATATCAATCTGTTTTAGCAAATCTTTCAAGTTTTCGATGTCAGAGTCTGTGCCTACAGGGTGCTTGATTTCATTGGCGCGCTCAAGGGCCTCTTTCAGTATTGGGCGCTTTCCTCGCATTCCTACTTTTGGTGACACGGTCACCCATGCATTTTGGCTGGCTTCAATGGGATAAGTCCCACTGGTTTCGATTTGGCAACGATACCCTTTGAGTTCGAAGGCCTCGGTGAGAGGACGTAAATCGACCATACAAGGCTCACCGCCAGTGATCACGAGATGTTTTGCTTTAAAGGCGTGTTGAATATGGTTCAAAAGAATGTCTGTTGTTGTCTTTGCCCAAAGTGGGCTGTCTGTTTTTTTTCCAATGGTGTCTTCAAAGGTGCTTTCATCTTCTGAACGCGTCTCCCATGTTTGTTTTGTATCGCACCAAGCACAACCGACAAGGCAGCCTTGAAGACGAAGAAAAACAGAAGGTACCCCAGTAAAGGCCCCTTCACCTTGAAGGCTTTCAAAGATTTCATTTATCTTGTACATCTTGCCCATCTATCTGAATAAAAATCGATTATCTCACTTTCTTTCTTCGGGGGTGTATTTTCTTTGTCAGGGTAGGCGCTCTCTGTGCGCTTTTTTGGTTATCAAGCTTAAAAGGGGGACATTCTCACAGTGTGAAAACAAACGTCCATGAAGGGGGTTCTTGAATGAGCGCGGTTTAAAGAGGTATAAACCCAAGAAATGTGAAGATGCAGCTAGACGGGCTGTGCGTGAAGTTTCTGTGTATCTGCGTTCATCTTCATCTGTCTTGGAGGCCGTTCACCACGTCAATGACACTGACGTGGTGAGGGTTTTGGCATATTTGATGGGGTTCGAAAGGGCCGGGGTTAGCCTCGATTTGGCGTCATAAAATCGACTATTTTTCAGCCATTTCAAGTTGAAACTCAATGGCTTGTTTTCGAATCCAGTAAAGACGCATCCCCAATAAAATGGCGGCCGCCGTCAAGCCAATGATAATGCCTATCCAAAATCCATAGACGCCCATCGGTTCGACAACCCAGTTTGTCATTGCGAGCACATAGCCGACAGGGACGCCTAAGATCCAATAGGCCACAAAGGTGCGCTCAAAAATGGCGCGCATGTCTTTATACCCTCGCAATGCCCCCGCTGCGACAACTTGTATGGCATCGGTACACTGGTAAACCGCTGCGAGCAGCATCAGATTGGCGGCAATGACGACCACCTCTGTGTTGTCGGTGTAAAGTTGGATAATGCTTTCTCTAAAAATGATCGTGAAGGTGGCGGTGATAATGGAGGCAAAAAAACCAATAAAAATGCCAAGCTTGGCCGCTCTTGCTGCGCCTTCAACGGATTTTTCACCCAGCTGATGACTGACTCGAATACTGACCGCGATGGCCAAGCTCATGGGTAACATGAAGAGCATGGAGGAAAAATTAATGGCTATTTGGTGCGCGGCGACAACAACGGAGCCAAGAGGGGCAACCAACAGGGCGATAACAGCAAACAAAGTGACTTCAAAAAACAATGCAGCGGCAACAGGAAAGCCCATTTTAAAGATCCGGCTAAGCGCTTTAAAATCAGGTTTTGAAAAATGACGAAAGGCTTGCATTCTGCTTAAGCGTTTGTTGAGCATGATGTAGATGAACATGGCGAACAACATCAACCAGTAGACGATGGTGGTAGCTACACCACAGCCGACGCCACCCTGTGCTGGCGCGCCCAATTTACCGTAAACAAAAATCCAGTTTAAAGGGACATTGATGGCCAACCCCATAAAGCCAATGATCATGGCGGGGGTGGTCAATGAAATACCTTCCGCGAGGTTCCGTAAGGCTTGAAAAAGTAAAAAAGCAGGCACAGCCCAAATGACGGCATGTAAGTAACCGATTGTTTTATCAGCTAATTTTTCGTCAACTTCCATCAGTTCAACGATATAACCGGCATTGAACAATACGGCGCAAATTGGAATGGATAAAAAGAGAGAAATATAAATGCCTTGTTGGACTTGGAATGGGATTTTATGTTGGCGACCAGAACCATTTAGCTGTGAAATGATAGGGATCATGGCCATTAAAATACCGATACCAAAGAGAATCGAAGGCAACCATATGCTCGATGCGACAGCGACAGCGGCCATATCAGTCGCACTGACTCCGCCGGCCATGACGGTATCAACAAACCCCATGGATGTTTGAGCGAGCTGTGCGATAAAAACAGGAATGCCTAACTTAATGATAGACTTAGCTTCTTTGCGATAATTTTGCACCGAGAATGACTCCAAAAATGCTCAAAAGGAAACGGAGAAAGGGTTTTATTATATACCCAAGTGATTTGAAGATGCAGTTTCATAAAGAAAGTGTGCGGTGCTGAGCAAGGTGGTATGTGACGCTTTACGGGGAAAAGGACAAGCCCTGTTTATATACTCGTCGCCGAAGCTGCGTGTGTGTTGGCAGCTCTCGCTCAGGCCAACCACATAGCCGATCTATGCTCAGGGGCTTCACTCGTTTTCCGCAGGCGCGCATCTTCAAGTGTCTTGGGTATATCAAAAATTCCAGCCTTGTTCTGCGTGATTTTTCCAGTGTAATTTCTGCTTAACGACGTACTGGAATGGGTATAACTCCTTAATGGGATGGGCATGATACCTGTCGCTTTTGTAGAGATTGGGTTGTTGGGCGCGTTTTCAAATATCTTGAGTATGGGTTGATGTATATCATATAAATGAAAGAAAAAACAAGGAAGGAGGGGATAAAAAGGGGGCGAGCAAGCCGAAAAACAAAAGATCAAAGGCCAGTCAAAATGCGGCTGTCCTTTTTTGTCTTCCCTTTTTTGAAAAAGAAAGGCTCAAATGCCTAAATCGTCCGTCAATGAATTTATATGCTGGGAGGCGGTCTTCTTTTTATTACTTTGTTTTTTTACCGTTTTAGTGCGCTCTTCATTGAGAATATCGTCAGGACTCATCTCTTCATGTTCTTCAAACTCTTCAAGCTGAATAAACTCGGTGCGCTCCATGGAGAGTTCAAGATAAAAAATATTATTCTCTTCTGTCGTAAAGCTGACCCTTCGTGCTATCGGGTTGTCTATGTTATTGTCGATAGTGACATTGATATTTTTATTTATCACGATCATTTTTGGTTGATTTTGAGTGATGTTCGTTTGGAGCGAACGACGTATTTTTCCTGTGAAATCGCCCACAATTTGGTTCATTAATTCCCCAAGTACGTCGGAAACCTCGTCGGATGTATGTAAGCTCGCAAGCTCTTCTTGCGGGATCCCCATGTGTGTCATGTATTTTGAATAGATTTCAAGTGCTGCTTTGGCTTCAAAATTAATGACAACCAGTCCAGAGAAACCGCCATCAAAAAGCACAAAGCAGCCCAAATCTGGTTTTAAACTGGTTTTATTGATTTTTTGAACCATGGCAGAATGGTGAACTGGAGAATCACTTGCTTTCGTAAGCACGCCCGTGACGGATTGACAAAGTTTAAGTAAAACATCTTCTGTTGTGACGACGTTTGTTTTTCTCATAAGTGCTTCACCTGTTATATTTTCTCAAAATGTAACAAATTGTGGCAGTAAAAACAGAAAGTTGCAGAAATATTCACTCCTTTCTTATTGATCGATTATTTTTTGTTTCAAGATCAGGAAAATAAATCAGGTTAAAGTTTTAAAAGAGTCAAAGAAGAAGGGTTATTTTAGAAAGAAAGGGGACGGAACTTGTTAATTAAAATGAACAAATAAAAAAGCCACGATATGACGTGGCTTTTTATTTAAATCAAGTAGATGTTATTCTTGTTCAATAACAAATTCAGGAGATGTAACAACAACACGACGGTTTAAGGCACGGCCTTCTTTCGTGTCATTTGTTGCGACAGGATCTGTGCTTCCGCGACCTGTTACAGTCATACGCTCAGTGGTAATGCCGTTGTTGTTGAAGTAATCTGCAACCGTTTGTGCACGCTTAACAGAGAGTTTTTCGTTGAATGATTCTGTACCTGTATTATCCGTGTTACCGATAATAACGGCTGTTGCTGTAGTGTTATCTTGTAGGCGTTTCAGCATGGGCTCAAGAGATGTTTGTGATTGAGCTGAAAGCTCTTCACTTCCAAACATAAAGCTGGCTTCTTGAGTTACTTCATTGACAATGACTTGCTCTGTTTCGACAGCAAGAGATTCTTCTACCACTGCTGTGTCATCATAGATTTCTTCATTCAGGTAAGCATCGTCTTCAACTGGAGTCGAAACGCTTGATGATGCGCGACCAAAATGGAATGTAATGCCTGCAGAAATATAGTGGTGATTTGTTGCAAGAGGGTTTGCGTTTGCAGCGCCAAGAGCCATTTCAGGCGTGTATTGATACTCTAAACGTAAATTAACAAGATCCGATGCTCGGTGCTCAAGACCCAAAGCGGTCAATAAAGAAACTTCGCTTGATGGGGTTTTATTGTTATTCCAGTCCCATAGAACCGCACCCACTTTACCGTAAATGCCCGTGTTTTCAGTGATACCGAAATTCAATTTTGGGGCAAGGGTAAAGGTGGTTAAATCGCCTTTTTTCAATTCAGAAACACCAGCGTTGCTTTCTCTGATTTCAAAATCGCCTAAATAATCATAAGTTGATTCGATTGAAAATCCGTTTGCAAAGTCATATCCGGCAATGATGCCCCCTGCAACAGCTTTACTTGTGCAGTCTGTTGTTGAGCATGTGTTATCAAGCAAAGATGCACCAACACGGGCGCCAAGATAGAAGTTTGACTCGTCTTGTGCATTGGCCAGAGGCGAAAGGGCGACGAGAAGAGCAATGATGCTGACTGTTTTTTTCATGATAGTTACTCCATTTCTTATAAATAGCCATCCTTCATCGGTAGCCCTCTTTATATGAAGAGGAAATACGAAAGAAGAAAACTCTGAATTAAGAAATCAGTTTCTTATGTAAAAGAAAATAATTTCGAAAAATAAAGTTCGAGGCCCATTGATAGTTCAAACGTTTTGGATCCCTAAAGTCAAAAAGACGATATAAAATGCAATTCGAAAAACTATATTAGGAAAACAAATAGATAAAGGGCGCCCTCGACTTCTTTCCGGTTAATTCATTAACTCTTTGAGCAGAAGTGTTAAGGTAGAGCTTTCGCATCGTATTTCACCTAATTATCTTTCCTGTGAAGGATGAGGAACATGCAATAGTGAAGCGTTCTAATCTCGTCGTTTCCCAGGTTAAAATCATCAAAGACGTGACAGTGCGGTTGAATTCATAAAAGTAACGATTTTAAGACCCTTAAAATGCGAAACAAAAATGAAATGGAACTTTAACAACCTGTATTTAATTAAAGAAATATTAGATAATTCAATTAAATGCTGTACGACTCCGAAGTGACGAAGATGATTATATGGATATTGCTCGCATAATCAATTGTAAAGGTGTGAAAAGATATAAAAAGAAGAAAATCGGTGCTTTTTTGAGCGATTTTTTGTGGGGATGGGGTCATTTTTTGTTGAAACGCCTATTTTAGGCGTTTTTGTTCTTTCGTACCGGAAACCGGTCTGTTCACGGACAATTGTTTTCCTTTTTTCATTCCTTTTTCGTAATCCTCTGTCATGTTCTTCATTGCCATTTGGAGTTGTTGTTTAAATGTTTCTTTGTCGATGTTTTTAAATTGTTTATCGATATAGTCTTTGATTTTATCATCGGGGTTTCCTTCAGGAGCGATGCGTGGCAATTTTTCTAAAGCCCCTTCTAACCACCCTAAAGTAAATGAATACATACGACGGGCTATTTCTGTTTGAGGTGTACCCGTTCCTTGGAACGCGTTTCGAAATTGCCCGATATGTTCGTTCATTTCTCTGTACACAATATCAAAAGAAAAAGCCGCAAAAATGGCCCGATCAGCATCTCCTATGAATTCTGCTTTCTTTAATCCTTTGTAGTGGGTGAGAACACACTCCACACCGAAACGAGAATTAATGCCTCGGATTATTTTTAATATGGGTTCACTGACAGCGGTGGGAAGCAAGGTGTGTGAGGTGGTTTTTCCCATGCTAATGAAATTAATGTCGTCTTGATCTAAGCCGTATTTTTTCATTAAGCTCTGCGCCATTTTAATGGCTTGGGCGGCCTCATTGATATTGGACGAATTGCTAAGTTCTAGGCATTTAGCGATTTTTTTTAGTGCTTTAGGTTTTGTTTCAGACATGGATTCGTCCAATTTCAAAAAGAGGAATATTTTACAGTTTGTTGTGCGTTTTACTAGCTTAGGGCTTTCTTTTGTTTCACTGTGTCCAATTTATACAGTTAATAGATTTGAAAAATGCAGCTAGAGGCGAATAAACAAGCCCTTGAGCATCGATAAAGGGGGGATTGGGCTTTGAGATTGTGCCCGACGCCCTTGCAAGAAAACACGGGTTGCGATCGTTTTCTCTGGCTTTTCTTTGCTTTTGTGGAACCTTGTGCAATCCCAGATAAGACAAACGTCTGTTCGAATTGGGATTGAATCAAGGCGTTATTTTTGGCTTTGTCGCGTTTCCCTGTGCGTGAGAAAGAAAAGAGAGGCCACAATGATCCCACCCCCGACCCAAAGGTTCCCTGGTGGCACCCAGCCGAAAACAAGAAATCCAAACAGAACATTAAGAGGGAGTTTGGCAAGATCGAAAGGCTGGAGAAAAGAGGCATCAGCGAAAGAATAGGCTTTGGCGATGCTCCATTGTGCCAAAGCGGTAAAGAGGCCTGCGGCCATTAAAAGAACCCAAAGGGTTTCGCCTTTTGGCATGGACCATTGCGGAAAAGCAAGAAGAAGATTAAAAGGTGAGATGAGAAGCAAAAGGTAAACCACGATGGTGGTCGGGCTGTCGTGACTGGAAAGTTTTTTGACCATCAGAGAATAGAGAGCCCAAAAAAAAGCCGCGCCAATGGGCAATAAAGAGGCCAAAACAAAATGATCAGACCAAGGCTCAAGAATGATCATGGCGCCGAAAAATCCGCTGACAGTGGCCACCCACCTTGCCGCACTAACACGCTCTTTCAAAAAAAGACCCGAGCCAAGCGTTGCAAACAAAGGAGACGTCATCAATAAAGCCACCCCTTGCCAGAGGGGGACAGGGTAGGCCAGAGCCCACATCCAAAGTTGGATTCCGAGCACAGAAAAGAACACCCGAAGACAATGCAAAGAAAAAAAGTGTGTTTTTAACGCTTGTCGGATCCCCCTTTTTTTTAACCAAGGTAGCATCACAATCAAAGCAATCAAATATTGCAAAAAAGCGACGGTGGTCGAGGGTTGGTTCATTTTGAAGCTGATGTATTGCGCCAAACTGTTTATAACGGCAAAACATAAGCCGGCACATAACATCCAAGTGGCTCCGAGAAAAGGAGAATGCGTTTTCATAGTGAGATCTGGAAAAGAATAAAGAAACAAATAATATCGAATATTTTTATAAGAGAAAGCCCAAGAGTCGAAATATGGGCCTTTTGGGCAAGTTTTGATGAGACAGGGCTAAAGAGACACGCGGGTGATTTTTATTTGAGGCTGAAGGCGTTCGAGGATCTCTCGTGTTGCATTAAAATGGCTGACATCCGGTTTGTCACTTTCAATAAAAACGGCTTCTTGCATATTTTCAAAGGGTACATCTGCGAGATTCATGGCATTCAACGCAACTTGCAGAGGCGGCAAGCTGGGGTTAAAGGCCGCATTTTCTGCGGGCATTCCGCAAAAGAGGTGCGTGGGTTTTGCACGTATTGCGACGGCACAGAGGTCATTTGAATAAGGGACGTGGGCGCGGTTAGCCGCTTTTAATGCCGCTTCAATGAGCGGGTTATCGTGCGTGCAATCCAAACCATGATTTACCCTGCTAAGGAGCGGGGTGGTGATCCCAAGGTCGCTTGGTCCAAAGGGCTCAGGAAGATAATGATGCAGTTTTTTTTCTGTGTTTTCTGCTAAGCGAATGATCAAGCTCTCTGAACCTGTGAGCTCATTCATAAATTGTCGGCAATGACCACAGGGGCTGTAATTGATGGTGATCTCATTTATTTTTGTTTCACCTTTGAGCCAGGCGTGCGCAATGGCGGATTGTTCTGCATGAACCGATTGGTTTAATGGGACCCCCAAAAATTCCATGTTTGCCCCAAAATACAAATGACCGGATTCCCCGCGCGCAATGGCCCCCACGTTGAAATTTGAAATGGGCACTTGTGCGTAGGCGGCGGCAAGGGGGAGCAAGGCCATTTGGAGTGCGGAGATGGATAACCCACTGACAAGGCGCAATTGTTCAACCTCTTCAGGGTGGATACTTGCAGAAAAATCAGACGCTGTTGTGATCTTTTGCATGGCGTCTTTGAGTGGAGAAGGAAGGGCGTTGAGGGCCTTTTTGATACGGATACACATGATGGACTCCAAAAGGATGTAATGCTTTTATAGGGTCGGCTTGAGAGCAAGGTGTCTTTTTTGAGCCTTTGTATTCTGAGCCTTTTTTTTATTCAGTTAAACAAAGAACAATATCAAATGAAACAAAAAAGGTGCAAAAAGGGCGGTAATAATACCACAAATCACCAAAGCCAGTGAGCTAATTGCCCCTTCTTGGTGGTTATTTTCTATGGCTTTTGCCGTCCCAATGGCGTGCGATAAGGCGCCAATCGAAAGACCTCTGGCAAGAGGTGAACGGATATTTAATCGATTGAGAAGCGGGTAGCCGAACAATGCGCCAAATAATCCAGCAATGAGCACGAGGGCGGCGGTAATTTCAGGGATCCCCCCGATTTGTTTTGCTGTGCTTAATGCAAAGGGGGTCGAGATTGATTTTGGAAGTACGGAAGCGGCGATGATTTCATTCCCTCCGAGGGCCAACGCCAGCAATGTGCCTAAAAGAACAGAAGAAAAACTCGCACACGTACAGCTAATGAGGATGATTTTCCATTTTTCACGAATAAGATGAAGCTGTTCATACAAGGGGTAGGCAAGGGCAATCACGACCGGGCCTAACATAAAATGAATGACTTCATTTTGCGCCAGGTATTGTGTGTAGGTGTCACCACTGTAAATCAAGCAAGGGGTTAAGATGAGCAAGCTAATGAGAAGAGGGTTACAGAGTGGGTGTTTCAACTTGATGGCTATTTGTCGCGCGACAAAGTAAGTCACAAGGGTGGCAAGTAACCACATCAGGCTTTTTCTCCCTGGGTTTTTTCGATGAGCTTCGCGGTAATGATTAAAACAACCAAGGAACTCAACAGGGTTCCGACGAGAAGAGGGAGGATATTCGAAGCCAATAAATCCGCTTGTTCAAAGATCCCAAGGCTTGCTGGAATAAAAAACAATGGCATTATCTTCATCAAGAGCATGGAGGCGTCTTTTATCCAATGAACAGGGATGATTCGAAGCGTGAGGCAAAGGAATAAAAGAAGCATGCTGATGATGCTGCTTGGGATGGGCAAGGGCAATAAAGAGGCGGTGAAAATGCCAATAAAATAAAAGGCGCCAATAAGGAAAAAACCGATGAAATAGGGCACCTTACTCTCTCTCAAACTGAAGGATGCTAATAAGCATGATGTTATCAACCTGGTGTCATAGTTTATGTGAAACGAAGATGGGTTGGAACCCATTAAATTGGCTTCATTCTTTATTTTGAGATGAAGCTCAGGCGTCTGTCTGAAGACGGGGTTTTATTTGTAAACGAAATAAAGAAAGAAGATAAAAGAAAATTCAAAATACCGATGTAATGTTTCATGTGTGTAATGTTTTATGTATGTAATGAAAAATTGATAGTTGCATCGGTATTTTTAAAATTGAATTACTGTGCTATTCGAACAGAATGTGCAAGAACCACTTTTTCATGGAATTCAAAATTAATTTGCCCCTTGACTGCTATTTTTGTTTCGGGGGTAATTGTCAACCCAAACCAAGTATCATCTTTTATTTCAATGATAATTGAGCCAGTGTTATCTTCAAAAGTATAGAGTTCACTCCCGAGAGAGGTCAGAATATGACCCTCAAGTTGCACGGCCATTTCATGGCTGAAAAGGTCAGCCTTCAGTATGCCTTTGACTGTAAAGATACCTTCACTGGGTCCAAGAAAGCCTTCTCTTGTTGGTTTCGCGTAAAGGCTTGTGGATAAAATGAACGTCGAAAACAAAAGGAAAGACAAAAAATATTTTTTCATTAAAACTCCGAGTCTTGACAAAAATAACGGGCGATCTGTTTGTGGTCAACATCTCGTGTAAAGAAATAGATTTAATTATCTAAATAACGAACACATTTAAAAAATGAATAATAAAGGAAAGGTATATTATTAATGTGATGAAAAAGGGCCACCCAAATAAGTATGTATATTTATTTATAAAAAGAGAGGAGGACTATAAAACTGAAAATATGCTTGATCAATGCTCAACTTTACTATTTTATATTATTTCATTAAATCAAGACCTGAATTAAATGACGTTCCTCCAGAATAGATTCATCTATTTTTTAAATTAGATACCCGTCGCTTTTGAAACTGCGTGGGTGTGGGGCGCTTTCGCTTGAGTCCAATCAGAGATATCCGTCGCTTTTGAAACTGTGTGGGTGTGGGTTGATCTTGCTCAGGCCAATTACATAGTCCATCTGTGCTCAGGGCCTTCACTGGTTTGTCGCAGGCGCGTATCTTCAAGTGTTTTGGGGAGAAATCGGCTTTAAATTGAAATCATGAAAGAAGAGATGCTGCGCGTGAGATGGCTTTTAAACGTCTTGTCGGAGCGGGCGCGGGCTTTGAGGTTTTTTTTTCATTTTTTTTGGGATGTGTTTTTTGCTGAGGGATCTCTTCTGTTCACGTTTTCTCAAGGCGAGGTTTATCTTAAAATGAAATAAAAATAAGCCCTATTAAGGAGATAGTGAAAATGGAAAAGAAAATGGTTGGCCATTTTTTTGAGGTGATCCTTGTTTCTTTTTCTTGTGTCGGCACTTCAAAAAAAGGGGGAGAGGTTGTTTTTCTTGGTGTGTTTTCTTCACGCTGGTATGTTTTTTTTGGAAGGGCCATTCTGTAGCCGTGTTTTTCGATAAAAGAAAGAGGAAGAATGCCTTCCCCTCCTTGCTGTGCTTTTTTCAATAAAGAGGAGAGGTTGCTTGTGTGCTTTTCGTAGGTTAAATCAGGGCTTAACGTGGCGACATAGAGAGATTGGCTTGAAATGACTTGTCCTGCATGGTGGCAGAGGATTTCGAGTAAACGGGACTCTGCATCGGAGAGGGCGGTGGTTGCGTTATTTTGCCAAAAAAGAGTGCGGTTGACAGGTTCAAAATCGACATCATTAAAACGGTAGAATTTGTTGTAGATTTTGGTGTGCATTACTGAATCCATGCGGAAAGATTGAATTAAAAAGTGTGGACCTATTTCACAAAAACACAAATCAATACTCTGTCTCTTTTTCTCTTCTTTTAAAAAAAGAAGAAAGCGGTTTTACCCTCCTCGCCTTTGACGATGCTGTGCGCTTGTCTGCTTTATACCCGTCGCCTTTGAGGCTGCCTGGGTGTTGGCGACGCTTACAGAGACCAATCACAGAGTCTATCGATGCTGAGGGGCTTTCGTCCTTGCCCTCTTCTTTTCGCTTTCAAACTGTATTTTATTTTTTTCTTCAATATGAAAAGGGGCGCTGTTATTTTCGAGATGCTGTTCTGTATTGGCTGGGCCCCTTTTAAAAAAAGAGGGGGGGCAATAGCAAGAGCGCTCAAAAAGAGCGCGGAAAAATCAAGAGGCTAAAGACTGTACATATTGATACAAGGCATGAAGGATCTCCATTTTCTTTGTGTCTTGTTCATGTTCAAGAATAAGATCTTCCAGTTGATTCATGTATACGGGCAGATTATTTTCAAAATACTCTCGACGATGTTGATCCCATTTTATTTGTTCATTTTCGGTCAAGCTCCAAGGGAAGTGACGAGCGCGATATTGAAACAAAAGAGGTTTGATGCGAGGATCTGCGGTTTTCAGATCGAGTGAACTTAAATTTTCTGCTTTCGTTTGACGTAAAATCTCCATTTGAGCGGTATCTGAGTGAGAGAAAAAGCCGTCATAAAGTGCGGCATCGACATAACGGGGTTTGTCGAATTGTGTTTTAAGTGCATACAATGCTGTGATTTTTTCTCTTATTAAAGGCTGCTCTTTGATCCGTTGTAAATTGATTAAACATTGATCTGTATTGATATTTAATCTAAATGCATCTTCTTTTCTGAGGGTGTTGGCCTGTGCAAGAACGGGGCATTTATTCATATGAATGACTTTAAGTGGTACGGGTAATTCATCTGGGGCAAGATCGATTTGTTTGGTGTAAAGACGGGCTCTTAAGGCCTCAACATCCAGTTCGAACAAAGGGCTTGGGTCTTGCGTCAAATCAATGGAAATCACCGCATTTTTATTCATAGGATCCCATGCAACAGGGGCAATCCAGCTGGTGTTGCTGCGCGCTATTCCAAACATACCGGAAACATGCAGCAAAGGCGTCATTGAAACGACGTCGATGAGGGGGTGCAGGGCGTTTTTATTTCTGTGTGTATAAAGGTATTCAAAGAGACGCGGTTGGGCATTTTTGAGCTTTTTGGCCAATTCAATCGTGGCCATCACGTCGGCCATTGCATCGTGGGCATGGGTGTGCTCTATGCCATTGGCAGCACAGAGGTCTTCCAGACGAAAACTGGTCATATCATCTTGGTTAGTCGGCCATTTTATCCCCTCAGGACGCAGGGCATAAGCGGCACGCATTGCATCCAGTAAGTCCCATCGTGAATTGCCATTTTTCCAGCTCCAAGCATAGGGATCGAAAAAATTACGGTACAGGCTATAGCGTGTGATTTCATCGTCGAACCGAATGTTGTTATACCCGAGAGTACAGGTTCCCGGTTTTGAGAGTTCTTCATGGATTTTGGCCATAAATTCAGGTTCATCAAGGCCTTTCGCCATTGCAAGTTGTGGCGTGATGTGCGTGATCAAGCAGGCTTGGGGCTGAGGGAGATAATCGTTGGGCGGTTTACAATAAATGACCAAAGGAGAACCGATGACATTGAAATCTTTGTCTGTTCGAACTCCGGCAAATTGACACGGCTTATCTACGGCGGGGCGCGTTCCAAATGTCTCATAATCTATAAAGTAAAATGTGTCTTGTTCTGTGTTGTTCATGGGTGTCTTCTAATGTGGCTTTTGTTTTATGTAACCCATTTGTTTTAAATAGGTTATCGTGAGTGTGTGTTTTTTTATTTAAACGAAATTGCGCGGTTATTGTGTTTTTTTGGATGTTGCGCCTGAATTTCTGTTTGTTTTTATCGAGCATCGCTTCCCATCATTGATATGCTCTTTGTCTTGAAACGGCTGGGCTGTTGGCTTCTTTTTTACATTCCCAGCGTATAGAACATCGATGATGAGGGATTTTTCTTCCTTAGTACCTGCTTTCATCTTTAAATATCATGGGGACATGTCTGTCTCATCAGCGCAAATAGAATAAATTGTAAATTAAAATCAATTCATTGAACATATGAGAGGGGCTTTTGGGTTTGTATACCCCTTCTTTTTGAGGATACAGGGGGGGTGGTTGATCTCTTTACGCTCCAAGTCCTCAATACCTAAACGCCTCAATGTCGCAACCTCGCAACGTCCTAACCTCCCAAGGCCCCATTACCCCTCCTTCTACGCCGATGCGCTTCGCGCCATTGGGCGCTTATCTTCATGTTTTTTTATAACCAAAGTAATTGAAGATGCGCGCCTGTGGCAAGCGAGAGAAGCCCCTGAGCATCGATGGACTCTGTGATTGGGCGCTGCGAGCCTAGCCAACCCCTACGCAGTTCCATAGGCGACGGGTATAGATGGATAAGGTGGTTAATTTTACATTTAAAGGAATGATTTTTTAATGGTGCTTTTTTTACCTTATTTTTGTGTTTTTTACCCTTATTTTGACCTTCTTTTTTTGCTTGTTAATTATTGCCTTAATAAACAATGACTTACATTTCTTCTGTTTTTAGAAGGGTAAAACAAGGTTTTTGGCCTTCATCCCTTGCTATCAGTGAGTTATTGCTTCAGAATCCAT
>CAMRBZ010000052.1 GCA_947040595.1 uncultured Enterovibrio sp.
GCGTGGGTGTTGGCAGCTCTCGCTCAGGCCAATCACAGAGTCCATCTATGCTCAGGGCCTTCACTCGTTTGCCGCAGGCGCGCATTTTCAAGTGTCTTGGGTATAATACCAATTCCATTAAGTAGTTAGTCAGAAATTGCGCCGGAAACATCACTGAGAACAAGGCGTGAATTGTCGATAACGCGTTATTCTCATTGAGAAATTCATAAGGATGTTATCGGTGATTTTAACAAGCAAGAATGATCAAATGTTTAATGGGATTGGTATAATTGTTTTAAATTAAATAATTTATAAACAGTGTTCAAACCATGGGTTACAAATCACGCATTAAAATTTCAAATTCTTCATTGGCTTCATCAATAAGATTTTCGAGATCCTTCGCATCGTCATGATTGAAAGGAACTTGCCATAGAGTGGGTTTGCCGTTGGCGGTATTTTTACCGAATAATTTTGTTATTTTGCCTTCTTGCTCAAAATGAAGTTCTAAAAATTCAGCGGCATGGTGTTGCTTTTTTTCTATGATTTCAATCTCAAGTAAACCCGTTGGAATGACTTGTACGTGTGCATGGAGTTTTTTTGTATCTTTCAGTAGATAGTTTCTGTGTTTTGCAAGCATGATTCCCCCTGAAATGTCACCTATTGATTGCTCAATAATTGTAGTCAAGGAGAGACGTTTGAGAGAAGAGAAGGAGTAAAAAGGACTGATTTTATAAATAAGACTTTGATGCATTTATAATTTTTTATTAAATATGAGAACGCGGTTTTGTTTGTTTTTTGCTCATCTTTGTTACAAAAAGAAATTTTTAGTTCGTTTTTTATTTTTATTGCTTTATTCATTGGATTCTGAGCATTAAGCTGCATTTTTTGTTTTTGATGTAGGGCTTTTTATGTTTAGTTTCGTTTTTCAAAATGATGATTTTATGTTGATTGATAAACATCCAGGGATCAGTGTTCATAAAGATGAAAACGAAACATCGCTTTTGCTTGAAATTGCGAAAGTAACGGGTGACAAACAATTATATCTTATTCATCGTCTTGATAAAATGACGTCGGGTCTTTTGTTATTGGGGCGTCACCAAGAAGCGGCCTCTCTCTTGTCTTCTCTTTTTGCACAAAAAAAAGTAGAAAAGTATTACTTGGCTTTGTCCTCTAAAAAACCGAACAAAAAACAAGGGGCCATCATTGGAGATATGTCTAAAAGTCGACGTTCTATGTGGAAATTGCTCTCAAGCAGAGAAAACCCGGCGATAACGCAGTTTTTTTCAATGTCTGCTGGTCAAGGATCCCGTCTATTTCTTTGTAAGCCCTTAACGGGAAAAACCCATCAAATACGCGTGGCATTAAAAAGTCTTGGTTCGGCGGTTCTTGGTGATGACATTTATGGAGGTGATAAAGCAGATAGAGGGTATTTACACGCCTATTCTTTGCGTTTTATATATAAAGAAAAAGAATTTAATTTTATTGTACCGCCAACAATTGGAACACAATGGCCTCAGCCAAAGGACGCTTGGTTGCGCCCTTTTGATATGAGTTGGCCCGTATTGTCAAAGAAGAAAAAAAATGATCAATAAAAGAAAATCTTATTGTGTTTATGGGTCTCTAACTCATCACGCGAATATTCAGTTGGAAATAGAATGATGGATTTGGGTGCTTTGCCTTTTTTATTTGAATTATTATCCTTGCGTCTTTTAAAGAGCGATGAAGAGATAAGAAGACTCTTTCATGGTAGAGGCTGTGTTTATTCAGGATTAGAGCAAATAACCCTTGATTGGTTGGGTTGCGGTGTTTTGTCCATTGGCGTTTTTAAAGAACAAGATCTTGCTTTTTATGATGAACTTACAAAGCAGGTATGTGCTTTTACTCAAAGTGATGTTTGGATAAAAAAAGGAGGAGTGGGAATACTGCTTCAACATCGTGCTCGTGTGGGCGCTCCAATTGAGGTTTTATTTGGTGAAATACCCCGTTACCTCAATGTCGTAGAAAACGGACTTACTTTTAAACTTGAATTAGGCCAACGTCAAAATAATGGATTGTTTTTAGATATGCGCTTAGGCCGTCAATGGGTTTTAGAGAATAGCCTTGGAAAGCGCGTGTTAAATTTATTTTCGTATACCTGTGGTTTTTCTGTTGCGGCGATAGAAGGAGGAGCTAAACAGGTTGTGAACTTGGATATGGCGAAGTCTTCTTTGTCTCGAGGTAAAGAGAATCATTTGTTAAACCAGCATGATTTAAAACAAGTTCATTTTTTAGGGCATGAACTTTTTAAATCCTGGGGGAAAATTAAAAAATACGGCCCTTATGATTTAATGATCATCGATCCTCCTTCTTTTCAAAAAGGCAGTTTTGTACTGACAAAAGACTATGCAAGGATCTTACGGCGTTTACCGGAGCTTTTAGTTGAAGGAGGAGAGGTTTTAGCTTGTGTTAATGCGCCTGAGATCCATCCGTTCTTTTTGTTGGATCAAATGTCTCAATGTGCACCTTTATTTCGCTTTATAGAACGATTGGAAAATCCTCCCGAATTTGACGATATAAATATAAATAAGACCTTAAAGGTCATGTACTTTAAACATTCAAATGAGATGCAAGACAGAGAGTAAAAGAAGGGAAGGGAAGAGGCCTTTTATACCCGTCGCCTTTGATGCGGTGTTGGCGACGCTCGTTTAGCCCAATCACACAGCAGATCTATGTTCAACACTCGCTTGCCGCAGGCCTGCATCTTCAATTACTTTGGGTCTATGGCGATATTCAATATGTCTGAGAATGCTGCAAGGGGAGTAGGAAGAAAAGCCTCTGAGTATCTTTTTCGTATGTGATTGGGTTTTAAGAACAAAGGCAATCAGCGCGCATCTTCAAAAGAGGCGGGTCGATACCCAAGATATTTGACCTTGCAAGTAGGCGGCAAGAATGAAAAGTCCCTGAGTATGGACTGCCTATCGGATTCGGCTTTGAAGGTGAAGCCACCCTTCAGCTCAGAAGGCGACGCTATAAGAGACATTTTGAAAATACAAAAAGGGTTTAGGTGGATTTTTTCTTTTAAAAAGGAAGATAAGGAAAAATATGACCTCAATCTTATTGTCATTCTTTCTCCTGGAGAGCGCTGAAATGACGTGCAAAGTGTCTCTTCAATTATTGAATGAAGAGACTGAAGCTTTGTGTATCTCGATTGGGGGAGCATTTTTATACGCCGTTATGCGGCATTACTTTTTCTTTGGGTTCAATACCTGCATTTAGGCAATCGCCAATCGCGATAACGCGAGCTAAAACGGCTTTACCGCGAGAATCACGGAAAAGTAATTTGTAAGTCAGTCCTTGCTCAAGCAAAGAGACAATTTCTTTATCTCGACAGTAGGTATTTTGAATGCTTTTCGCTAAGGGAATGGGAGAGATATCGCCTTTTCCCGTGAAAAAAAGTGTCAGTTCTATTTCTGGGCCTTTTGCTTTTGCACGTAATAAATTATATCCATTTAATTCAATGGGAACAATTTTTGAGAGCATATCCGCCCGTTGTTTAGCAAAAGATTCTGCAAGTTCGACTTCTGGTGGAGTGCTGCTGCATCCAGAAAGAACGATTGCTAAAGTAGCAAAAAGTGCCATTCGTCCAGATTTTAACATTTTGCACATTAGTTGAAGACTCCTCGCGTTGAATGTTTCATAGTGTCAGGCTGGTAACACTTTCTTAAAGGGTTTAACGATGACGTTTTTATAAACGCCAGCTTTAATATAAGGGTCAGCATTTGCCCACGTTTTAGCCTCTTCTAAATTGTGAAATTGAGCAATGACAGTTGACCCAGAAAAACCGAGGTCGGTTGTTTCTTCATGATCTGAAATAGGATGAGGACCCGCAACAAATAAACGACCTTGATTGTCTAGCTCTTGGAGGCGCATTAAATGCTCACTGCGAACCTTGAGACGTAAGGGTAAACTATTTTCTACGTCTTCTGAAAAAATAATATACCACATTCTATTTGTACCCCTGTGTTCTCTTATTTGATAGAGTAATTTCGAAAGTGGTTATTATGCCGTAGTTATAGGTCGTGGGCGACTATTACCATCAATTGCAACATAATTAAATTTTGCCTTACAGACTTTTTTACGTTTACCGATGCCGTTGGCGTAAACCGGTTTAACCCAGACCTCAAGTTCAATGCTCATCGATGTTCTGCCAATATGAACACATTTGCCATAACAACATACAACATCTCCAACCGAAACAGGTGTTTTAAAAACAATTTCTTCAACAGAAACAGTGACCACTTTTCCTTGGGATATTTCTTTTGCGAGCATTGCACCAGCTAAATCAAGCTGTGACATGATCCAACCACCGAAAATATCGCCATTTGCATTCGTATCAGCAGGCATTGCGAGAGTACGTAGTAAAAGCTGAGCGTTAGGGGGGGGATTTGTTTCCGACGTCATAGAATATCCTGGGAATTAAACCGTTTAAAAAGACGGGCTGAAAAAGAGAAAATGATGATACGTTTTATTCAATATCATTGTTTTTCGGTAGGTATTTGTAAATGTAGAGACCTGTGATGACAGTATACACCAGTGTCAATGTTAACAGACCAAAGACCTTAAAATTTACCCAAAAATCCAAAGGCATTCTGTAGGCAACGTAGATGTTAACGCCCGCGAGCAAGGTAAAAAAGATGACCCAAGCATGATTAATGTTTGTCCAAACACCATCAGGTAAGCTGATTTCTTTTCCTAACATCCCTTTTATGAGCGGCTTTCCTAAATAGTGAGTGACCATTAACCCGATAGCAAATATTGCGTAAACAATCGTGACTTTCCATTTAATAAAATTATCGTCTTGAAAGAAAAGGGTCATGCCACCAAAAGAAATGACAAGGCAGGCGGTGATCAGCTGCATTTTCTCTATCTTTTTGTACATTATCCAAGTGACAAGAAGTTGGATTAGGGTCGCGACAATGAGTGCGCCTGTTGCCATATAGATATCATGGGTTTTGTAAAGGGCGAAAAAAATAACTAAGGGAATAAAATCGATGAGTTGCTTCATTAAAATGTGCGTCCTTTTGTTTGAAATAGGTTGGTATACCCAAATTAGTTGACGTTGCGTGTCGGCGGCAAGCGAGTGAAGCCCCCTGTGCATAGAGGGACTCTATGATTGGGCTGAACGAGCGTAGCCAACACCCACGCAGCTTCAAAGGCAACGGGTATATATAGAGGCTTAGTGTACATAAAAGAGTGAAAAGTTAATACGCAAATGCATCAAGATCCAACTTTAAACAAATTGCAAACAACCCCCCCCTAAAATTTTAGGGGGGGGTGCATGTTTCATCTCGGTACGGATACACCTTAGAACGCCATCGAACAAATAAAAAGTTCACACAATTTGGATTAAGTGCTTGAGTAAAAATGAAGGCGTTTTTTTGATTTTTTATTAGCGTCGACTTTGACGATGCGGGTTTGTGGGTTGCATTACCAAAGCCCAATCACACAGTACAGCGGTGTTCATGGACTTCGCTCAATGACGTTTAAATATCGTGGGTACAGGCGTCTGATTGTTTGTGAGTGGCCGCCTTCATGTTACGTACGAAGGTCGCCAGAGCCAAAAGCATTTGCGCTTCATCATGCTGGTGGCCTTCTATTAATTTAACGATGGCCGAGCCTGAAATAGCCCCAGCGGCCCCCGCCAAAATCGCCTCTTTCACTTGTATCGGCTCAGAAATTCCAAATCCCAGTAAAGGGCGAGGGGCCTTGAGTTGAGCCAGTTTATCCAGTAAGGGGGTAATGGGTTTTCCTGCTTTAATTTCGGCCCCCGTGACGCCTGCACGGGAGACTAAATAAGTGTAACCACTGCCGAATTGGGCAATGTTTTTGAGGGTGGCTTCATTGGCGTTGGGAGGAGCGATAAAAATACTGTGAACGCCGTACTTCATCGCACTCAGACGAAAAGGCTCAGACTCACCCGTGGGGACATCTGCAATTAAGACCGAATCTACACCGGAATGAGCACATTGTGCATAGAAATCGTCAACGCCATTGGCAAAAACAAGGTTGGCATACATTAAAAGTCCGATGGGGATGGATGGGTATGCGTTTCGTATGTCTTTCACAATACCAAAACAGAGGGGCGGGGTGGTGCCTGCTTCAAGGGCTCGAAGTGCGGCCGCTTGTAATGTGGGCCCATCGGCGAGCGGGTCTGAAAATGGGATACCGAGTTCAAGTGCGTCTGCGCCATTGTCAATCAGGGTTTTAATGATTTTTAAAGAAAGAGACGGCGTTGGATCTCCAATCGCGACAAAAGGAACAAAAGCGCCTTCTTGTTTCGCGTCTAATTTTTTAAACATCGTATCATAGCGAGAAGATAAGGGGAGGGTCATTCGCACAGTCCTTTTTCTTTTAAAATATCATGCACAGTGAAAATATCTTTGTCTCCTCGTCCCGATAAATTTACCACGAGGAGTTGTTCTTTATGTGGGTTTTCATGGGCCATTTTTAAGGCATAAGCCAAAGCATGGGCAGACTCTAACGCTGGAATGATCCCTTCTTGACGGGCAAGACGTTGAAATGCGTCTAAGGCTTCGTCGTCGGTGATAGAGACATACTGAGCGCGTCCTGTTGCGTTTAAATGGGCATGTTGTGGGCCAACGGAAGGGAAATCAAGGCCCGCTGAAATAGAATAAGACTCTTCTATTTGTCCGTTGCAGTCTTGCATGAGAGGGGATTTCATACCAAAAAAAATCCCGAGCTTTCCGTGTTTTAGAGGGGCGCCGTGTTGGTTTGTGTCAATGCCATGCCCCGCGGGTTCAACCCCTATCAATTGCACTTCTTGGTTTTCTAAAAAATCGTTAAACATCCCAATGGCATTGGATCCACCGCCAACACAGGCAATTAATGCATCGGGTAAACGGCCTTCTTTTTGTAAAATTTGTTTTTTGGTTTCTTCACCGATGATTTTTTGAAATTCTCGTACGATGGTAGGGAATGGATGGGGGCCTGCAGCTGTGCCCAAAAGATAATGGCTGGTATCGTAGGTTCCACTCCAATCGCGCAGGGCTTCATTGCAGGCATCTTTGAGGGTGCCAGAGCCTGAATGAACAGGGATCACTGTGGCCCCCATTAGTTTCATACGAAAAACATTGGGGCTTTGTCGCTCCACGTCTTTTGCACCCATATAAACGCGGCATTTTAATCCAAGAAGGGCGCAAGCCAGCGCGGTTGCAACGCCGTGTTGTCCTGCCCCTGTTTCTGCAATGATCTCATTTTTTCCCATGCGTTTGGCTAAAAGCGCTTGGCCTAAAACTTGGTTGGTTTTATGGGCGCCACCATGAAGCAAGTCTTCACGTTTTAGATAGAGGGTGGTTTTTGTATTTTTGGTGAGATTTCGACACTGAGTTAGCGCCGTAGGGCGTCCTGCATAGTCTTGAAGTAATGAGATGAATTCATTTTGAAAATGAGGATCGTCAAGGGCATCAATAAAGGCTTCTTCCAATTGATCCAATGCGGGGACGAGGATTTCAGGGACAAATTGCCCGCCAAACTCGCCAAAATAAGGGTTTAGTTTTGTCATAGTGGGCCTTAATACTCTCTCAGCGCGGAAAAAACCGCATTTATTTTCATTTTATCTTTTATTCCAGGGACGCTTTCAACGCCTGAATTAAAATCAAGCCCGGCGCACCCTAATTGGGCGGCTTTTTGCGCATTTTCGGAGGAAAGTCCTCCTGCAATCATTAATTTCTCTGCATGCTCTAGGGGGATTAATGCCCAGTTAAAGGGGTGTCCTGTTCCGCCTGATTCTGTTCCAATGCGGCTGTCGAGGAGATTTCGGTCAACATCGGTGTTTAAGCTGGGCGTTTCGTCAACAATACTTTGAGCTTTCCAAATTTGTGTATTTTTAGGGAGGGCGTTTCGAAGTGCCTCAATGAACTCTTGGCTTTCTTCGCCATGAAGTTGAACCACTGCAAGACCCAAGCTTGTGACCAGCAGGATGATCTCTTGTATCTCGTTGTTTTGAAAAACACCAACATAAGACAAGGGGGCGGCTGTCATGATGTTTCGCGCCCTATCAAGAGTGACAAAACGAGGCGATTTTTTCACAAAAATAAGTCCACCGTAGTTTGCTCCAGCATCATAGGCCTCCTTTGCGTCTTCTTCTCTTGTCAAACCACAGACCTTGTTGTCGCCATAGATCATGCGTTTTACGGCTTGATCTAATTGTGCTTGAGCCATCAAGGCGCTTCCAATTAAGAAGCCATTAACGAAAGGCGCAAGGGCGCGAATATCTTGATGTGTATTGATGCCTGATTCTGAAATGATACAGGTTGTTTTAGGCAACAAAGGAGCAAGGGTTTTGGTTCGGTTTAAATCGATGCTTAAATCTCGGAGATCCCGATTGTTTATACCGACCACTTCGGCTTTTAAATGGATGGCGCGATTGAGTTCACTTTGATTACTGATTTCTGTCAAAATGCCTAAATGAAGTTTCCGAGCCACATCAGCCAAAAGGCAGTATTGCTCATCAGAAAGCACAGAAAGCATCAATAAAATGGCATCGGCTTGGTAATGGCGCGCTAAATATATTTGGTAGGGGTCAATGATAAAATCTTTGCAAAGAACAGGGCAAGGAACCCTCGCGCGAACGCGAGGAATAAAATCGAGTTGTCCTTGAAAATATTTTTCGTCTGTTAAAACTGACACGACAGCGGCGTGTTTTGCGTAAATATCTGCAATTGCATCCAAATCAAAGTCGGCACGAATTAACCCTTTAGAAGGAGAGGCTTTTTTACATTCTAAAATGAATTTTGCAGGTGATTTGGATAAAGCCTTCACGAAATCACGGTCACTTGGAAGCAAGGTATCTATAAACTCGTCAAGCGGTTTTCTTATTTTTTGTTGCGTTAACCAGGCCACTTTTGATTCGATGATGTCTTCGAGTACTGTTTTCATTTTGTGCTCCGTAAAGCCAATGCGTTGAGCAAGGCGTAAGGTTTGCCTGTTTTCATGATATCTAAAGCGCCTTGGGTGTTTTCTTTTAAATCTTCATGCCCAAACAAGCGAAGTAACAGCGCCACATTGATGGCCACCGCGCTTTGCTGAGCCTCTGTGCCTTGACCTTGTAAAATCCGGCTGATGATCTCTTTGTTTTCTTCCGGTGTTCCACCTTTCAAACTTGAAAGAGGGTGGGTGTCCACGCCAAAATCACCGGGTGTTAAGCTGTACTCGAAAATGTGACCGTTTTTAATTTCGGCCACGTTTGTTTCACCATGAAGTGCCACTTCATCTAACCCGCTTCCATGGATCACGGCAGCGCGGCTGAGTCCAAGATTTAACAAGGTTTGGCTTAACGGTTTCACCAAAGAGGCGTCGTATACCCCCATCAGCTCAATTTTGGGTTTTGCTGGATTAATCAAAGGCCCTAACAAATTAAAAAGGGTCCGCGTTTTCATGCTTTGTCGCACGGGCATCGCATGGCGTACGCCGCTGTGATACAGAGGCGCAAATAAAAAACACACTCCAAGTTCATCTAAGGCAAGGCGGGCATCTTGAGGGGACATTGATAAATCAATACCGAATGCCGCAAGTAAATCAGAAGAGCCCGATTGGCTTGAAACGCCGCGATTGCCGTGCTTGGCGATTTTCAGTCCGCATGCTGCGCCAACGAAGGCGGCGGCGGTTGAAATATTGATGGTATTTGCGCCATCTCCACCGGTTCCAACGATGTCGGCAAAATCGTAGCTGGGGGTTGGGAATGGACGTGCATTTTGGATAAGCGCGGAGGCGGCTCCTGCGATTTCTTCTGGGGTTTCCCCTTTTATTTTAAGGGCGGTCAATGCGGCACTGAGCAATACGGGATCCATTTTCCCTTGAATGATCTCATTAAAAAGCTGAAAACTTTCCTCTTGGGCCAACGACGTTTGGGCATAAAGTTTGTTCATGATCTTGTCCATCGTTCTGCTCCTTTTTCTCGTTTTATTTTTTAATCAGTGAGTTTGACTTGCCCAATGGATTGTGTTGGTTAATAGCGTGGCACCTTGGGTTGTTAAAATGGATTCGGGATGAAATTGGAATCCAATCACGCGATCGCGTTCATTGACGACGGCCATGATCAAGCCATCCACATCCGCAATGATTTGAAGAGAGGGGGGGATCTCGGTAGCCACTAAAGAATGATAGCGCCCTACAGTTAGGGGGTTTTCAAGTTGCGAAAAGACGGGGTGGCCGCTGTGTGTCATTTGAGAGGGTTTACCGTGAACAATTTCAGGGGCTTTTTCCACTTTTCCGCCGTAGGCCTCTGTAATGGCCTGTTGCCCTAAACAAATGCCGATGATAGGGATCTTTCCTTTTAATCTTAAAATCAATTCGGGCATGCAGCCAGCATCCGCGGGGGCGCCAGGGCCAGGAGACAAGACCAAGATGGCCTGGTCTAATGAAGCGATTTTTTTCTCTATTTCCTCGCATGGCAAGGTATTTCGGTACACGGTGACCGGGTGGCCTAAAGCTCGAAATTGGTCAACCAAGTTGTAAGTAAATGAATCAAAATTATCGATGAGTACAAGGTGCGCACTTTTTGTTGGGATCATTTTGTCTTTCCTGTGTGCGTTTTAATGATGGCATTTAATACGGCTTGCGCTTTGCTGGTGGTTTCCGCAGTTTCGGCTTCAGGGACGGAATCAAACACCACGCCAGCACCCGATTGGACATAGGCAATCTCATCTTCAACATAGGCTGAGCGGATCACAATGCAGGTGTCCATGTCCCCTTGCCCCGTGATATAGCCGACGGCCCCGCCGTAGCTTCCTCTTTTGGTTTGTTCATACTCTCTTATAAGTTGCATGGCGCGTATTTTCGGGGCGCCAGTTAGGGTGCCCATGTTCATGGAAGCTTGGTAGGCATGAAGTGCATCAAGGCCCTCTTTTAATTGACCCACCACGCGAGAAACAAGGTGCATAACGTGACTGTATCGGTCTACTTTGAGGAGCTCTGCGACTCTGCGGGTCCCCGGCTCACAGATGCGCGCGATGTCGTTACGGGCTAAATCCACAAGCATCATGTGCTCAGCGTTTTCTTTTTTATCATTTCGAAGTTCAAGCTCGATGCGTCCGTCTAAATCGAGATCGTACTGCCCGTCAGCTCTTTTTCCACGAGGCCGAGTGCCTGCAATGGGGTAAATTTCAACTTGATTTGTTTCTTTTGTGTATTTGAGAGCACTTTCAGGTGAAGCACCAAATAAGGTGAAATCTTTGTCTTGCATGTAAAACATGTATGGGCTGGGATTGTCTTTTTTCAATTGTCTGTAAGCGGGAAGCGCAGAAGGACAGGGGAGGCTAAAAGAGCGACTCGGGACGACTTGGAAAACATCGCCTTTGATAATGTGTTTCTTTAAGTGCTCAACCGTTTTGCAAAAATCGCCATCACTGACAGAAACGCTTACGGGGCATGCCTCTAATGTTTTTGCTTTTAGCGAGGAGTGAGGCCCGATAAGGGTTTGATGGATGCTGTTTAATTGGGTTTTGAGTGCTTGAGATAATACTGCTTTGTTTTCTTGCCCAAATTGCGTCGCTTGAAGGGTGGCTGTCTGTTTTTTATGGTCGATGATCAACAGAGTTTGAGCGACATAAAAGACATAATCAGGGCAACGATGGGGGGCTTTTATGTTAGGTAATGGCTCAAATTGTGCCACGAGATCGTAAGAAAAAAGTCCCGCAATAAAGACCGCTTCATGAGGGACATTTTCAACAGAGAACGCATTTTGGATGAGCCGAAGAGCATCAAAGGATGAAGGGTGGCAAAGACGTGCATCTTCATCGTCGTGTTCTTGTTTTTTGTCGATAACGGTCAGCAAGAGGGTGTTTTCATCTCTTGATGCATGAAGCTGAATGGTGGGCTGTTTTAATGTTTCTTCTAGCACATTGAGAAGCTGCCTTCCGTTTTCAGTCAAAGCTTGAAGCTCTACTTTGGGACCATCGCAAACAACCCGTACCGCGGTATCGATAAGCATTAAACTTTTCAGGTCTTTTTTGGTGTCCACAGTGGCAGATTCAAGGAGTAAGCTGAATTGCTTTTCATTACAAAGGGTGGAAAATAAAGAACTTGGATCCTTAATATAAGGCGTCTCTAAAGTGTATAAATGCAGTGTTTCATTGTTTGATGTGAAAGTCTTCACGCAAGAGTCCTTATTTATTGCTGGGTTGCGCTAAAGGTTTTTGCGTAAATGAGTGCGGTCAACCTCTATCAGTATGTTTTTTAATATAATTATATCCATCATCTTTGAAACTGCCTGGGTGTGTGTTGTGTTCGTGAAGCAGCATCAAATCGTTCTTTGTTGTAGTGAAACCTGGTTTGCTTAGCATCGCTCTGCACTTTTAAATTTCTTGGATATCATTTTTTTTGAGCAAAAAGATCTGGGCTTTTTTATTGCGTTCATACATGTTTTTTCAGGGGTGGATGAATGGAAAACAGGATGTGAAATAAAAAATGGGGATCCGTTAAATCATCTCTGTCTGTTTCTTAAGGTTATGTTGTAAGATACATAATGTCTTTTTTTAGTGTCATGATGTACTAGTTAACTAGTGCATCGTGGGCTTGTCAAGAAAATATTGAAACCTTATGTTATTTGATCTGCATTCACATACAACGGCATCTGATGGGCATTTTAGCCCTGAAGCCTTGGTAAGGCGCGCTGTTGAGTTTCGTGTTGATGTGCTTGCTATCACGGATCACGATACAATTAATGGACTCGCTGCCGCGAGGCAAGCGATTGAAAATGAAAATCTGCCTTTACACCTTATTTCAGGAATTGAGTTTTCAACTGTATGGGAAAACAAAGATATCCACATTGTTGGCTTGAACATCGATCCTGAATCGCAAGAATTGACAGCCTTTATTGAAGAACAAGCGCTCCGTCGACAAGAGCGCGCTATCTTGATAGGAAATCGCCTCGAAAAACAAGGTATGCTCGGTGCATATGAGGGGGCAAAATCGTTCGCAGGGGCTGCGCTTATTTCTCGCGCTCATTTTGCACGCTGGATGGTGGAGGCTGGGCATGTTAAAAATATCCAAACGGTCTTCAAAAATTACCTCACCCGTGGAAATCCAGGGTATGTTCCTCCTAATTGGTGCAGTATTCAAGACGCCGTCGAGGTTGTTCATCGTGCAGGTGGGCAAGCGGTTCTTGCGCATCCTGGCCGTTATCAATTAACGGCAAAATGGTTAAAACGCTTGTTAAAAACCTTTGCCGATGCGGGAGGGGACGGTATGGAAGTGGCGCAATCACAACAGCCTCCCAATGAACGTCGCTTGCTGGGAGACTACGCGATACAATTCGGACTGGCAGGCTCCCAAGGCTCTGATTTTCACTACCCTACTTCTTGGTTGGAGTTGGGGCGCAATCTGTATTTACCAAAAGGTTGTACGGAAATATGGTCTTCTTGGGATTTGCCTAAGATAGACAACGTCTCTCAACAGGATCAAATATGAGCCAGTTTTTTTATGTGCACCCTGAAAATCCACAATCTCGCTTGATACAACAGGCTGTGGCCATTGTACGTCAAGGCGGGGTGGTTGTTTATCCGACAGACTCTGGGTATGCCTTAGGTTGCCAACTCGAAAACAAACAAGCATTAGAGCGTATTTGTCGAATTCGTCGCCTTGACGACAAACATAATTTCACCATCATGTGCCGAGATTTGTCTGAATTGTCTTTTTATGCGCGCGTTGAGAATACTGCTTATCGTTTAATTAGAAATAACACCCCAGGCTCTTATACCTTTATCTTGAAAGCGACAAAAGAAGTGCCTCGACGCCTCATGAATTCGAAACGAAAAACAATCGGTATTCGGGTTCCAGATAACCGTATTGCGCTCGATTTGCTTGAACTGTTGGAAGAACCCATGATGTCAACCTCCCTTATTTTGCCCGGAAATGATTTTACAGAGTCGGATCCTGAAGCCATACGGGACCATCTTGAGCATGCAGTTGATTGTATTCTTCATGGGGGTTATTTAGGAGAGCAACCTACGACGGTCATTGATTTGAGTGAGGATGCAACCCAAATTTTGCGCCGAGGATCCGGTGACGTTTCTCCTTTTGAATAAATTGTTTTTTGATACATTAATTTTAGGTGTTTGATTTCTTAAACGACACCTTGATATAGCCCTTGCCTTTGAAGGTGCAGGCTTCTTGGCTGCGCCCTCAATCTCCAACACCTTTGCTCAGGGGCTTTTCGTTCTTGCCGCCCTCCTGTAACTTAAAATATCTTGGTTATGCATCGTTTTATCTCCTTTAGATTGAGTGAAATACCTTGGTGTATTTCGACCCCTTTGGCATAATGCGCCCAACCTCACATCAAAGGGGTTTTGCCCCATATTGGGCATTTTTTTATATCGACGCCTGAGAAGGCGACAAAAAGGTCATTCAAATGAGCGAAAAATTACAGAAGGTGTTGGCCCGTGCTGGGCATGGTTCTCGTCGTGAAATGGAAAGTAAAATTCAAGCAGGGCTCGTCAGTCTTAATGGCGTCGTTGCAAAGTTAGGTGACAGACTTGAAGATTTAAACAGCCATGTTCGGATTGATGGACACAGTGTGCAGATCACGGCATCTTCTGAACTTGTGTGCCGTGTTTTGGCATACAACAAACCCGAAGGAGAGCTTTGTACACGCAGCGATCCAGAAGGTCGACGTACCGTATTTGATCGTCTCCCGCGCATTAAAGGCTCTCGCTGGGTTGCAGTGGGTCGTTTAGATGCCAATACATCCGGTTTGCTGCTCTTCACAACCGACGGTGAACTGGCTAACCGTTTAATGCATCCGAGTCGACAAATTCAACGTGAATATTTAGTGCGTATTTTCGGTGAAGTAAACGATCAAATGGTAAAAAACTTGGTACGTGGCGTACAGCTTGAAGAGGGTGAAGCCCGTTTTGAAGATGTCATGTACGCGGGAGGAGAAGGGGCAAACCATACTTTCTATGTGGTTCTTTCTGAAGGTCGAAACCGTGAAGTCCGTCGTTTGTGGGAAACACAAGGCGTGACGGTGAGCCGTTTGAAACGTGTTCGTTATGGTGATATCCGACTGGGCAAAGATTTGCCGCGTGGAGGTTGGATGGAGCTTGAACTTGATGAAGTGAATTACCTTCGAGAGATGGTTGAACTACGTCCTGAAAAAGAAACGTTTATTTCTCCAGAAGTTAAAAAACGTAAAGCGCGCTGTCAAAAAATTCGTCGTGCGGTTCGCCGTCATGATGATCGTGTGGGGCCGAGTGAACCTCGTACCATTCAACGCGTCACTCCTGCTGTCGATGTTAGACGGAAAGTTTCGCTCACGACAGACAAGAAAACACTGGATGATGCAGCACCTGAAAATCTAACAGGGCGAGATCAACACAAAAATGCACGCCCAGCACGACCTGCATCTGTGCCACGGGCAGATCTTCGATTTGAAAAAGATAAAAAGCCTAATGGACGTGGGCGTTCAGAAAAAGAGGACCGTATCACGGCCCGTTCAGGAAAAGCAGCACAAGATGAAAAAACAAATAAACAAGCCCCAAAACGTCTTGGAAGCAAACCGAATAAACCTGTTTTAACGCAACGTACGGGAAGTGCACGCCCTGTGCAACCCAAACAAAAAGCGCCCAATACACGAGTACGATAAATATCTGATCATTAAAAAGCCGACGTATGTCGGCTTTTTTTCTTTGTATTGAATGAATCTGTTCTTTGATCGATTAATTTTTTGCTAATGTTGGGATCTCATTTTAACATGACAAGGAAACTCATAAGAAAGACTTAAAAAAGACTGAATTTTAAAGATGAGATAAGAATGAGAAAAACGCTGAAAATGAAGGGATCACTTTTTCGGCCAGAATTAAGATAAGCGTTGATACTGCAGAAAAAAAAGGGAATGTTACGATATGGAAAAATTAATAAACGAAATGATAGCCTCAGAATTATTCATAATGAGCCTTGAGCGTTGTACTTCCAAACCGTGTTTTATTCCTGATTTTTATGAACGCTTTCTGGCCTCCTCAAAAGAAATTCAGAAAAGATTTGAAAATACCCCCTTTGAACATCAAAATAAAATGCTTCTTCGATCTTTATCTCTTTCTGTTAAAGCCTGCAACGGTGAATCTAAAGCATTGGCTGATCTCAGAGATCGCGCAAGAACCCACGACAGACATCATATGAACATTAAACCCGAATTTTACAATTTATGGCTTGAATCTTTAATGATCAGTGCTTCTAAATTTGATGATGAATGGTGTGATACTACAGAAAGAGCTTGGCGGAAAATTCTTGGTTTTGTCATTAATCGATTGAAAAGGCAATATTGACCCAGAAACGCGTTGCTTTTCTTTTATTCTTTGAATGAGCGAAGCCAACACGCAAGCCGCTTCAAAATCGACGGGCATAATACGTGTTCCAATCAATATTTAATCATTCTTGCTTGTCAAAATAACCGATCACATCGTTCTGAGTTTTTCATTGAGAATCGCGCCTTATCAAAAATTCCAACCTTGTTCCTCCGAGATCAAAATTCCAGGGCATTAAATCTGTCAAGTCATCTTCGGATTTTTGTTTGGGCAGCTCGGTGAACAACTGCAGGACGTCATAGTAAGGATTGATATCATTTGCGCGGCACGTCATCACCAAGCTATAAAGATTAGCGCTCGCCCGAGCACCGTTCGCGGAGGTCGAGAATAGCCCCTTTTTCCGTCTCGTGGTAAAGGGGCGGATATCTCGCTCAGTCACATTGTTATCAATGCTGATAGCACCGTTTTCCAGGTAGATTATCAGTTTTGGCCATTGATTGAGGGTATATTTAAGTGCCTTACCTATAGGACTTTTCGGCAGGACTGTCATTTTCGCTTCGACTAACCATTGATGGAATGCATCTAATATCGGTTTGGCTTTTTGCTATCGCAGTTTCTGGCGATCATCCTCTGAGAGTAATTTTTGATTTTATCTCGATAGCGATTACAAAAAATAAACCAGGCCCCACTGAAGGGATCGCTCTCGAGGACATCAAGCAATCAAAGAAAATCCGTTAACGGACTTTCGCATGTCGGTTACGCCAGTAACCAAATAAATCTGCGCAGCCTGTTTTATGCAAAGGTCTTAAGCCAGTGATGGATCTGCGCCTTTGGCAAATCAGCTGGAAATGCAACCCGAAGGCCAGAAAGCGAGGTGATAATCACCTTTTGAGTTATCAATTCATCGTCAATAATGAGGGGATGAACCTGCTGAGGCAGCGTTTTTGCGTGGAGTTTTTTTGTCCAGTAGTAGAATGTGGCAAGTTTAATATCATTTTGCTGACAGAATTTGGCATGGGTTAGACCGCTTTGGGATTGTTTCTCTATAACGGCTTGCCAATGTTGTTGCTTATGGTTGAATGACATCGCAATTCTCCTTTAAAAGAAGAGATAGAATGCGTGATCATTTTTAATTTTGGAACGTGGGGCTTATTAGCCGCTTAAAAAAAGAGTGCTTTTGATGTCATCAATGACATCTTTCACACACTGAGCTTTTCGATGTTTAATTCATTTTCTAATTGCAAAAACGCAGCCACGCGGCGCTGATTTTTGAATGAAATATATTAATCCGAGAGAGGCTTGTAGGCAGTGCACCTGCCATGGCCTCTTTGCTATCGAGCGTACGGTAAAGCAGCTCTTCGGCAAAGTGAGAAAA
>CAMRBZ010000053.1 GCA_947040595.1 uncultured Enterovibrio sp.
TAAATAAAAAGACAGCCATAAAAAATAAGGCTCTTTTGAATTTCAAGGAAATAAATATTGAAAAATATCGAGGCGAGGTGCGAAATGACGGCTACATATTAATGCCGTTGATTGGGATTGATATTCATTCAAAATGCCATTCTGAGCCACTGCCTGCGCATTCAGCCCAATCACACTGTCCATCTATGCTCAGGGGCTTCATTCGCTTTCCTTCGGGGCACAACTTCATCTTTCTTGGACGTTTTTTATAAAATCATTTATTGCTTCAATGCTTTTTCTCCGCGGGCCAAACCTACAACGCCGCTTCGCGCCACTTCAATGATCTCGGTCGTTTCTCGCATGGCCGAAATAAAGGCATCAATTTTGTCTGAGCTTCCACTCAATTGAACCGTGTATTGTGCATGGGTGACATCCACAATTTGCGCACGAAAAATATCTGCGGTACGTTTCACCTCCGCACGCACAAACCCTGTGGCCTTGACTTTCACTAAGGCAAGCTCTCGCTCAATGTGTTCACACGCACTCACATTACAGACTTTCAACACATCAATTAATTTGTGCAACTGTTTTTCAATTTGCTCAAGCTCTGCGCCATTCAATACTTTTGTGGTGATATTTAAACGTGTAAGGGTGGGATCGTCTGTCGGTGAGGCGGTCAAAGATTCAATGTTATAACCTCGTTGAGCAAATAAACCAACGACACGAGACAAAGCACCGGCTTCATTTTCCATTAAAATGGACACAATACTGCGCATTATGTTCTCTCCGTTTTATTTAGCCACATTTCATTCATCGCGCCACCACGCACTTGCATTGGGTAAACATGCTCGTTTTCATCCACTTGAATATCAATAAAAACCAGTTTGTCTTTCATCGCAAGACCTCGCGCCATCTCGCTTTCAAGCAGAGCAGGATCTTCAATCCGGATCCCAACATGACCATAAGCATCTGCAATCGCTGCAAAATCAGGTATGGAGTCCATATAAGACTGAGAGTGACGTCCTTGATAGATCATGTCTTGCCACTGTTTCACCATGCCAAGAAAACGATTGTTTAAATTAATGATCTTCACCGGGGTTCCGTATTGCAAGGCGGTCGATAATTCCTGAATATTCATCTGAATACTGCCGTCCCCTGTCACACACACCACTTCTTCATCAGGAAAAGCAAATTTCACTCCCATCGCTGCCGGAAAGCCAAATCCCATCGTTCCAAGCCCGCCTGAATTAATCCAACGTCGGGGCTTATCAAAAGGATAATAAAGTGCAGCAAACATTTGATGCTGGCCCACATCAGAGGTGACATACGCATCTCCTTTTGTGAGTTTATAAAGCGTTTCAATCACTTCTTGAGGTTTTATTCTGTTTTCATTTTTTTTGTAAGTTAAGCACTTTAACTCTCGCCACTTTGCGATGTCTTTCCACCAGATTTCCAAACTTGAAGAGACAAAGGAAAGATCTTCATTTTCCAATTTAATGAGCATGGCCTCAAGCACAGCATCGGCAGATCCGACAATGGGAATATCGACAGAGACGGTTTTTGAAATACTGGAAGGGTCTATATCAATGTGCAAAATCGTGGCATTTGGGCAGTATTTTTCAACATTATTGGTGGTGCGATCATCAAAACGCACACCCACACCAAAAATTAAGTCTGCATTATGCATGGCCATATTGGCTTCATAAGTGCCATGCATTCCCAACATCCCAAGAAAATTATCCCCGGTCCCCGGGTATGCCCCAAGCCCCATTAAGGTACAGACTACCGGTATTTGAAGGGTGTCAGCCAAGGTTCTTATTTGCTCAAACGCTTCAGAAATAACAGCGCCACCTCCAACATACAATACCGGTCTTTTCGCGCTTAATAGCGCTTTAAGGCCGCGTTTTATTTGGCCTTTGTGCCCCATGGTAGTTGGATTATAAGAACGCATCGAAATCGATTTTGGATATTCATAAGGATAAAGATTGGCGGGGTTGAGCATGTCTTTTGGTAAATCCACCACAACAGGACCGGGTCGCCCAGATGCGGCAAGATAAAAGGCTTTTTTGATGATTCTTGGGATGTCTTTGCTGTTTTTTACTAGAAAACTGTGCTTTACAACAGGACGAGAGATCCCCACCATATCGCACTCTTGAAAAGCGTCGTTTCCAATTAAATGACTCGGAACTTGCCCTGATAATACCACCAAGGGGACAGAGTCCATGTAGGCTGTTGCAATACCCGTGATGGCATTGGTCGCCCCTGGCCCCGAAGTGACCAGCACCACCCCCACATCCCCTGTTGCACGAGCATACCCGTCCGCCATATGAACCGCCGCTTGCTCATGCCTTACAAGTATATGCTCTATATCGCTTTTTTCATGAAGCGCATCATAAATATCAAGGACAGAGCCACCAGGATATCCAAAAATAAATTTAACGCCTTGATCGATCATTGAACGAACGACCATGTCAGCCCCAGACAAGATTTCCACGTATACACCTCCATGTGACGCATTTTTAAACGTCTTTTTCAAACAATCCTCACCCCAGCCAAAGGAGAAAGAGTTCAATTCAAAAAGACGGTTTCATTTATAGGGAATAACATAAACTGTAATGCCTTGTGCATAAGAATGTCGATTCTTTGAACAGATTTACTTTTAAAATCGGTATCTTAAGCAAGGATTGCACATAAAATAGACACTTTCGAGATAAAGATGCACAAAATGCAAGAAAAGAAAGGAAAATAACAAAGACAAAGACAAAGACAAAGACAAAGAAAGATAAAACAATGAAAAGGCAGTCAGCCCAAAATCTTACATCACGATTTTGGGCTGCAATCTCGTATTAGGCGTGTTTTTTATACATGGCTTCAATTTGATTTTTGTATCGCTCAAGGATCACTTTACGACGTAGCTTTAATGTGGGCGTTAATTCCCCTTTTGCCATTGAAAATTCAATCGGAAGCAAGGTGAATTTTTTGACCTGTTCAAACTTCGCAAATTCCTTTTGCACCTCCGCAATACGCAGCTCAAACATTTCAAGCACTTCACTGTGTTTGATCAATTCAAGGCGATCATGGTATTTAATGTTGAGCTCTTTTGCCCAACTTTCAAGAGTTTCAAAACAAGGTACAACCAAAGCGGAAACAAAATGACGCGCATCGGCCACAATGGCAATTTGCTCAATAAATCGATCGGTTCCCAATTTTCCTTCAATCAATTGAGGTGCAATGTACTTGCCTCCCGAGGTTTTCATCAGCTCTTTTATTCTGTCGGTAAAAAAGAGATTTCCTTGGGCGTCAAAATAACCCGCATCTCCTGTTTTAAGAAAACCGTCTTTGGTGAAGGCTTCTGCGGTCTCTTTGGGTTTATTGTAATAACCGCGCATCACCATAGGGCCACGGACCAATATCTCGTTATTTTCCCCAATTTTCATTTCAGCTTTGGGCATCGGTTTTCCAATAGAGTCAGGATTAAAGACGCCGCGTTCCCAGCAGGATACTGTCGCTGTGGTTTCTGTCATCCCATACCCTAAGGTCACATTGATGCCAATCGCATGAAAAAATCGGCCATTCAAAGGGGACAATTTTGCGCCGCCACAGGGCATCATTTTAATTTGGCCGCCCAATAATTGTCGCAATTTACTGAGCACCATTTTATCGGCTAACTGATGGGCTTTTTGAAGGAAAAAAGACGGCGTTTTACCCTGACTGTGGGTTTCTGCCATTTTATGGCCAATATAAAGCGAAAGATCAAAGATGCCTTTTTTAATGACACTGGCTTTTTCAACTTTTTCATGAACAGCGCAATAAATTTTTTCATAAAAACGCGGAACAGCGCACATCACTGTCGGTTTGACTTCTTGAAGCGCAGCACGAACAGTGTGAGTGTCAGAGAGATAGCAGTTGGTTGCCCCATGATGAAGCACATAAAAAGTCCAGCAGCGTTCAAATACATGCGAAAGAGGCAAAAACGCCAAAGAGACTTCATCTTCAGAGATCCCTAAAACGAGATCGTGACCTTTAATTTGAGCGGCAATATTTCCGTAATCAAGCATCACCCCTTTCGGCTCGCCTGTCGTGCCCGAGGTATAAATCAAGGTCATCAGGTCTTCCATGCTTGCCTGCTCAAGGCGCAAGTGAAGCTCTGTTGCTTGATCTTCATCAGAGGCAGACAAAAAAGCCTCCAAAGAAAGACCTAAAGGATCCCCTTTAAAATCAATGTTTGGATTAAAGCCGACGATTTTTTCTAAGGAAGGGCATTGCGAGGAAATCAAAAGCGCCGTATCGGCTTGAGCTTGATCTCCTACAAATAAAATGCGCACATTCGCATCTTGTAAAATATAGGCAGTTTGATTCGGGGTATTGGTTGGGTAAATTGGAACGGACACACATCGAACTTGCAATAAAGCCATGTCACTGATGGTCCACTCAGGGCAGTTATTTGAAAATATACCGACCTTATCTTGAACTTGAAGCCCCGCGCGCAAAAGCCCCAGAGAAAGGCTATCAATGCGTTCACCAAATTGACGCCAACTGATATCACCCCACCCATTTTCCATTTGAAAACGCAATGCTGTTTTTTCGCCCTGACGTTTAACTTGATGGCGAATACGGTTTACGATGTGAAATTCTAGCGTCATTTAATAGTCTCTCAGCACATCAATCACTTTCGTGATATGTATAGCCCTCGCCTTTGAAACTGCGTGCGTCTTGGTTACGCGCGTTCAAGCCCATCACAGAATATGCTCAAAGGCTTCAGGCGCGTGCCCATTACACGCAACATCAAGTGTCTTGGGTATAAGAATCAGTTTCCATGGTAAATGAGCGAACACTTGTACGCTCAAACTTAATGAGGATTTTAATGAGTCCTGTAGTAATTACAAGAGAAAGGGTAATAAAAGAGCGGCAAAGATCTCATGTTGACATTTCTTTTCGCTTTAGGCGGCTTTTTTTAAGGCTCCGCCCCCTTTCTTTAAGGTATCCAGAAAATATTTGAAGATGCAGAGGGGACCGAAGAAGGAAAAGCCCTTGAGAATAAACGCACGATCTAATGGGGTTTTAAAGATGCAGCCAACAAGCCTGCATCTTCAAAAGTGACAAGCAACAAAAAAGCCAGCGCATGCTGGCTTTATCTTTAGGGAGATCCCTCTCTCTGTGCATCAATCTATACCCGTCGCCTTTGAAGCTACGTGGGTGTTGGTTTGCGGCCTACACGCATCTTCAATTACTTTGGGTAGACGGCATTAAGATAAGGCGTTCCCACAAATCGAAAGTAATTGATCTCGCATCCAAAGATGGCCTTTGTCTTTTTCTGCAGAGGCATGCCAACTTAAAAAGCCACTGACGCGGTTTGCTGGAATAGGCAAAGCCAAAGGCAAGGTGATCACTTTAACATCATCCGCATAAGAGCAGGCTTCAACGACCCAGCGCGGAACAATCGCAATCAATTCAGAGCGACTCACCACGTGAATAATATTGCTCAAGCTCACCCCGTGATAAAATTCACGATAACGCCCTTCACGATAAATGGCTTCGGCATAACCATGAAGCTCTCCTTGATAACGTAAAACGGCATGGCTTTCCATTTGCAGCTCTTTTGCTGAAATAGTCTCCCCAATACGAGAATGGTTCTTATTGACCACCACAACCAATTCATCACTGAATATTTCGGTGCTACAAAAACCGTTTTCAGTAAACTGACAATAATCAAGAACAAAATCCACTTCGCGATAACGCAATTTGCGAGATATATCAGGTAAGAGCTCGGTTTCTAATAATACCGTGATATAAGGTGCAACCTTCCCCAAGGTGTTTAATATTTGAGGCGCAAAACGAATGTCTGAAGGACAACATATTGCCAATCTAAATGCGCGCGTGCTCGTTTCTGGAATGAAGATAGAAGAAGGCAATTCATTTTTTATCAATTGAAGCGCCTGACGCAAAGGCCCAAATAATTGACGCGCACGCTGTGTCGGCTTTATTCCACGCCCATTTCTTACAAACAATTCATCTTCAAACATGCATTTTAAACGCGCAACGGCGTTGCTTACCGCAGGTTGTGACATCTCTAATTTTTGAGCGGCACGGGTAATATTTTGCTCTTGCATCACAGCATCAAATATCGGGATGAGGTTGAGGTCTACTCTTCGAAGCGTCTCATCAAAATTATTTTCCAAAGTATTACCCTGCTTTATTTGCGTCATAAATAAACCTTAAAAATAAGGAGATACACCCGTTATCTTGAGACTTTTTACATGCTGATTTTAGGAAATGATTTCCGCCAACGTAATGCAAACATATTCATCCGGATGCATTCGTTTTCCATCAGCGCTTTCATCAGTTCAAGGCACTTGTATATAAATGAATTTCAAATGAAATAGCGAAGAGATTTCGTCTATTTCGTTATATTTCTTATCTCTCTTTCGTATATCCCGGCGCATTGAGCACAATTAAAAGGCAAGCAAAGACCGCTCTATAAAAAACGAGCAAGATTAAAAGACGTTGAACGTTAAACTCTGGAACTCGAAATGAAGGTCAGACATATAATGCTTACAACAACAATGAACCTGCCAAAAGTCATTGGTTTAATTAATATGAATACCGCATCAATTCCCAGTAAATAATTATAAAATAAAGTAATTTTTCGCTTCGTTCACACTTAAAATACGACACTTAAAAAGAAAGTGAACAAGCGGAATCATTCATAAGACAAATATTTAATGAAGTTACATTCAGTTTGCTCGTTTCTGCGCCCTTGGGTATATATAGGGGTATATAAATACCATTTTCGTGAATTATTAGCGCTATTTATCTCTTGTTTTTTTATGATTTAAAGTGAAATCTAGACATTGAAAGTCAGAATCACAGGAATATCATTTGTCTTTCTTTAGATTTCATTCTCAGAGCCGCATTCCGCCCCCCTTTTCAGCACAAATGAAGCCCGGTTAGAAAAAGAGGCTTTTGATTTTTTATTCTTACCGTTTTAAATTTGCGTTTAATGAAATCAAACAATTTCGCGGTTTTGTTGCCCCGTTCTTGATAGCAAAGCCTCTGATAGCGAAGGCTCAAGCCGAAAAGCATTTTCTTTAACGAAAGCCTCTAAAACACAAAAAAGATCCCCTTTGAATGAATTTTATACATCTTAAGCTGCATAAATCTCCCTTCGTTCAGGACAAAACGTGCGCCACGCGCTCTCATAGATAGATTCAAATACGAAAAAAATCGCCCCTCAAACACGAAGAAAAGTGCCAGATCAAAGCGAGAATCAAGTGATAAAACACAAAAAAATGCATCTTTTATCGAGGAAGGGCTTTTAAAGACAAGAATAAATCAAGCTTTGAATAAACAGACTGTTTTTCAGAAAAAAAACAATAAATACCAGGTTTATGATGAAAAATTAGCCCATTATGACGAAGAAATGAACGGCTTTTAGGTGAAACTGACGCGCATCCGGATCATTCCAGCCCAGCTGGCTCACCCGTTTGAGCCTCCAGGCATGCATCAGAGCAATAAGCAGAAAACCAGTAAAAGAATAAGCAAAAATAATCCGTTAAAATAAAAACCCGCTTCGTGCTCGATAAAAAAACATCAATGAATAATTTAATTAATCTATTCCATTAACCCTGAAAGAAATATGGTTATCTGTTTTTCACTATATTTCATATTTATATTTTTCTCCTCTTGTAATTCCGTTCTTACATTCCAGATAACACCCTGTTTTTTAAAGGTGCACATTTTATGCTAATCGCAAAAAGAAAAAATCTAATCGAATGACGTGTTACGTTTTACTTTCCCGAAATCAGCCAAAATGCCATAGGCGGCAGGAATAAGAAATAACACCAAAGCGGTTGATGTAAAAATACCAAACACAATGGATATCACCAAAGGCTTCACCACTTGCGCTTGTAAGCTGGTTTCAAGTAGCAAAGGCAACAAGCCCGCAGCCGTCGTGAGAGACGTTAAAAAGACAGCGCGACAACGGGCCTGACTTGCCAAAACAACGGCATCAAAAACAGTCTCCTCTTCCTCCAAATGATGCCGGATGTATTGCACCAACAAAATAGAATCATTCACCACCACCCCAGCCAAAGAAACAAAGCCCATTAAACTTGGCATGCTCAAAGGATGCCCTAAAAGCCAATGCCCCCACAAGACACCGATGAAGGCTAATGGAATGGCCAATAAAACAACAAAAGGTTCCAGATAACTTTTAAACTGAAAACTTAAAATCACAAAAACACCAAAGACGCCAAGTGCAAACCCCTGCCCCATTGAGCGGCCTGTTTTTTGTGAGTCTTTGTTTTGCCCTTCAAAAAAGACATCCAAACCCGGATAACGCGCTTTTAAATCAGGAATTAAATCATTCTGAACTTGTGTTATCACTTCCCCTACACTGATTTCTGATTGAAACGCATCCCCATAAACACGCAAGGTTCTTAATCCATTAATTCGCTGAATTCGAACAAAATCTCTTTGATATTCAAAAACGACAAGGGCAGAAAGCGGGAGCGCAGTCCCTTCGAGCAAGACTATCGGAAAATTAGACAAGCCCGTTAAGGTGCTGGCATCCTTTTTCGCGAGCTTCAATTGTATTTCAATGTTTTCTGGACCAACTTGCACCTCATCTGCAATTTTTCCAAAATAAGCGGCCCTCAGCTGGCTGGCTATCATGCTCCCCGTCACACCAAACGCTTCAGCGCCAGGTCGCAAACGCAGCCTTATCTCTTCTTTTCCCGGACGCATATCGTCTTGTACCCCATAGACCCCCTGAAATTGCTCTATAAATCCTTGAATTTCGAGAGAAGCCGATTTCAGTGACGTCAGAGAAGGATGCACAAGACGGATATCAAAATCGCGCCCACCCGGCCCCATTGATGGCTGCTTAAAAACAAGAGAAACAGGATCGCTTAAAATGCCCGTCTCTTTTTCCCAAAGACTCAAAAAATCATCTACTTTTGTCGTTCTTATTTCAGCGCCGAGCAAGTCCAAACGCAAGGTTGCAACATGTGGCCCGCTTTCATCAGCATCAAAATTAAAATTAAAGAGCTCTGTTATATGTAAAATTAATGGCGCTTTTTCTTGGTTTTCTCGGCTTAATTGCATTGCCGCACGCAAGGCTGAAGCCTGTAAAATATCGACAACCTCTTTTGTTTGAGAAAAAGACGAGCCAGGCGGTAAAATAATCCGCGCTTCTGCAACATCGCCGTCCAATTCAGGAAAACCCACAAAACGAACCGCCCCGACCACCACCAAAGAAACCGAAACAAAAAGCAAGGCGATAACCCCTCCAACAAAGGCATAACGCCATTTCACGGCTTTTTTCACCCATTTCCCCAAGGTGAACGCGCGAAATGTGTCAAATTTTTCAAGAAAACGCCGCTTAAAAAACAAATCCGCTTTGGGTGGGCCCGCATGTTCAAGAGAGTGCTTTAAATGGTGTGGCAAAATAAGAAGGGCTTCAATCAGGCTAAAGCTCAAAACAAGGATCAGCACCATGGGCACCACTTTGAGAACGGCCCCCATCTCCCCTTGCAAAAACAATAAACTTCCAAAAATACACACAGTGGTGAGGTAAGAAGATACCACCCCAGGTAAAACTTTTTTAACCCCTAAAATAACAGCCTTTTCTGTTTTTTCACCCCGCTCAATGTGGGCTGCGATGGACTCTGAAATCACAATGGCATCGTCCATCATGATCCCAATGGCCATCAAAAGCCCCACCAATGACATGATGTTGATAGAAAGTCCAAAAAGGGACATCAAGACCCCGCCCCCCAGAAAAGCAACAGGCAAGCCTGCGGCCACCCAAAAAGAATATCGAAAAGAAAAAAACAGCCACATGACCCCAAACACCAAAATGACCCCTTGCCAGGCATTGCGCGTCATCATGGTGAGCCTGTCCCAAAGCAAAGAAGAAAGATCGTTGGTAAGACTTAAGGTGACGCCATTGGGTGCAATACGCTGCTCATCCAAAACAAATTGCGCCACGCGTGCTTTTATTCGTAAAGCATCGTCTGCTTTGTTCTTGCTTATTTGCAATATTGCAGCGGGGTTTCCATCAAACCAAACCTGTTGCTCCTCAAGCTCAAAGCCTTCCGTTAGTGTTGCAATATCTTGCAAGCGAATCTGGCCGCCTTCAGGATCTGCTGCCACCACAATGCGCCCCAATTGTTTCACCTCGACTCGGCGCTCATCAAAACGGATTAAAAGCGTTTTGTTTTTGAGTTCAATATTTCCACTGGGTAATTGAATATTTTGCGCACGGATTTGCGCTGCGACATCCGAAAGGCTCAAGCCCAATTGACGAAGGGCATTTTCTTTTATTTCAATTCGGATTTGTTTATCAGAAAAGCCTGAAACCGCCACCAAAGGAACACCGTAATCCTGCTTTAACGTCTTTTTAAGCGCCTCGGCATAGGCTTTTAATCCAACCCAATCTGTGTTGGCCGCAATGGCCACATCCACAACAGGCTCATTCCAATTTAATTCACGCACAACAGGAGATTCAATGTCCGAAGGAAAGGTTGAAATGCCATTTATTTGCGTTTGAATGTCCACCAGCATCCGAGAAATATCCGCACTCGGACTCAGCTTTACAACCAAAGATGCCAAGCCTTCAAGGGCCTCACAGCGGGTTTCTTCTATGCTGGACAGGCCATCAATCGCCTCTTCCATCAACAAACAAATGTTCTGCTCGACCTGTAAAGGGCTGGCGCCAGGATAAACCACAGTTGCAAGAATATAAGGAGGAGCAAACTCAGGAAACGTTTCACGTTTTAGATTCGGTAACGCGGCAAGGCCGAAAACAATTAACACCATCATCAAAAGGTTTGCAGCGGTTGGGTGGCGCACAAAAAAGGCAATCATAAGGCAGGCACGTTTTCTTTCATTTCAATTGTATCCACTTTTTTACCATCAAGAGTGAGAGGAAAAAGCCCCATGCCCGCGACCGCTGGAAGCAGATCATTTAACACCAAAAATTGCCCTGAGCTTATCGCGCCCTCAATGATGACCTCTTCATTTTGTCGAAAAACCACGCTCACAGGCAGTCTCTTTAATTGATCATTTTCAAACAAATAGATTTCATTGCCGTGTAACGCCCTTTCAGGAATGACCCAATGAGACACAGACGCGCCTGTTATTTTTGCTTCAACAAACATCCCATTGACCAATGAAACCAAGGTGTTATTTTCTTTGGATAAGCCTTCTTTTAAAGAAATTTCAAGGATCACCCCAAGGGTGGCTTTATTTAAATGAACCCTGTCACTCAAGCGTGCAACCGTCGCGGGCCAAAGGCGTTCAAATCCCCCACTTGAAACACGGACTTCTGCGCTTAATCCTTTAATATCTTGATGCGTCCCTTCTTTCAACGAAGGAGATAAAGAGCTTAATAAAACCTGCATATCATGAATGGAAACCTGCGCCTCCACTTCAACCTGCATCAAACCCTGTGCCTCCACCATGGTTTGTTGCGCTGAAACAAATTGATCGCGCTCTATATTGACGTTCGATATCTGCCCATCAAAAGGGAGAAACAAGGATGTTTTTTCTAAATCACGGATGGCTTGCAACAAGACCAATCGGCTCACTTCAAGCTCTGCTTCTATGATTTCTTTTTCATCAGGCAAGAGCAAAAGTTGATTTTCTAATTCAACCACCTTGATTTGTTGAGACAAAAAAGCGTGTTGTTCGTCATCTAAATCTGACTGAGAGCTCAATCCTTTTTGGTTTAATTTCTTTTTTCGCTCCCACTCTTCTTTATTTAAAGCCCATCGACGCTGCTCTATTTCAAGGGCGGCCTCTGTGTTTTTCTCATCAAGATGCAGTTTTTCTAAACGCGCCGTTTGAGCACGGATTTCTGCTTGGGCCTTTGCTACGGCCAATTGATAATCTGAGGGATCTAAACGAAGCAAGAGAGTGCCTTTCGGGAGCAAGGCGCCTTTTTCAAGAAGAGGACTTCGAAAAATCACTTTTCCACTCACCTGTGCAATCCCTTGCCAAGTCAATTTAGGGGCCACGCGCCCAAACCCGGCCACTGTAGGGGCGCGCTCTTTTTGCACTAACGTAAGAAGATCAACAGGACGCGCTTTCGATTTTTGAGGTTTTAACGCAGGTGCTTCGCGGGTTTCTATGGCCAAAAACAAAACAAAAACACCCAAAAATAACAGAGGAAAAAACAACAATCGCTTATTGGTATTCATGACTAAAATCCATTTAAAACAATTCCTTGTGTAAAACTTACTGCCGATAAACCAGCAACAAAAGCAAGACGCCTTTTTTAAATTTAGGGGCAAATAAGGCGACGCGTTAAAAACAACCCTTTTCATCCACAAAATAACGACATCAATCACATTCACTGAGAGGATCATTTAAAAACAAAAATACGCACCATGAATCAAATCACCTCAAAAAATGCCTTTCTCCTCTTTTTCCAAAGCCCTCTTTGTTGGGGGACGCGCTTCATCAAATATGTGATTTAGACCGACGACAAAGAAAAAAGGACGCAAGCTTACCCACCCATATCACTTCTTACTCACCTATTTTGAGTAAGGCGTTAAGCTTAAAAAAACACCCAACAAACAAGATCTCGCGTTAAAAAAAGCCAAGGAGAAGGAATATGCAAGACAAGGTCGTCATTTTTGATACCACCCTAAGAGACGGCGAACAAGCCCTGTCAGCAAGCCTTTGCGTCAAAGACAAATTACACATTGCATTGGCTTTAGAGCGTTTGGGTGTAGACGTCATCGAAGCGGGTTTTCCTGTATCAAGCCCCGGTGATTTTGAGTCTGTTCAAACCATTGCAAAAACCCTTAAAAAGAGCCGTGTTTGCGCCTTGTCTCGCGCCCTTGATAAAGACATTGATGTAGCAGCAGAATGCCTCAAAGTGGCCGAAGCCTTTCGCATTCATACTTTTTTATCCACATCCACCATCCATGTAAAAGACAAGCTGCGCCTTCAATATGACGAAGTGATCGAAATGGGCACAAAAGCGGTAAAACGCGCTCGTCGCTATACCGATGATGTGGAATTTTCTTGTGAAGATGCAGGGCGCACCCCCATAGATAATTTATGCCGCATGGTCGAGGCGGCCATAAAAGCGGGGGCCACCACGGTCAACATCCCTGACACCGTCGGCTATACCCTGCCTTGTGAATTTGGGGCCATCATTGAAAACTTATTTCAACGCGTCCCCAACATTGATAAAGCCATTATTTCAGTGCATTGCCATGATGATTTAGGCCTGTCCGTTGCAAATTCAATTTCAGCGATTCAAGCAGGAGCGCGTCAAGTTGAAGGCACCATCAACGGCATTGGTGAGCGCGCCGGAAATTGCGCTCTTGAAGAAATAGCCATGATCATTAAAACCAGAGAAAACACCTTAAAGGTAAAAACCGCCCTTAAACACGATGAAATACACCGTACCAGTAAAACGGTCAGCCAACTGTGCAACATGCCCATTCAAGCAAACAAAGCCATTGTGGGTGCCAATGCCTTTAGCCACAGTTCCGGCATCCATCAAGATGGCATGCTTAAAAACAAAAACACCTATGAAATCATGACCCCAGAATCCATCGGTTTGAGCCAGAAAAGTTTAAATTTAACCAGCCGCTCAGGGCGCGCCGCAGTCAAAAACCACATGCAGCAAATGGGATACAGTGAAAAAGAATACGATTTACCTTCTTTGTATGCTTCTTTTTTAAAATTGGCCGACAGAAAAGGCCAGGTGTTTGATTACGATCTCGAAGCCTTAATGTTTTTCAATAACTTACAAGAAGAAGATGATCATTACAAAATCAAATACCTCAGCGTACAAAGCGGCAATATCATGGCCACCACCAGCATTACTTTGCAATGTGGCGCGCAAGAGATCAGTGACGCCGCCATCGGAAACGGCCCGGTAGACGCCTTATACCAAGTGATTTATCGCATCACACAATACGACATCACCTTGGATAAATTTGATCTCACCGCCAAAGGAGAAGGAGAAAACGGCTTAGGTCAAGCCGATATTATTGCCCGCTATAAAGGCCGAAAATACCACGGCACAGGCATTTCAACCGACATTATCGAAGCGTCAGGCCAAGCCCTTTTGCATGTGATCAACAGCATCTATCGCGCCGAGCAAATCAGCAAAATCAAAAAGAAAACCAGCCTAAAAAAGGAGAAGTAACAGTATGCCAGATCCCTACCATATCGCGTGTTTACCCGGAGACGGCATCGGCCCTGAGGTCATGCAAGAAGCATTAAAAGTGCTTGATGCTGTCACGGTGAAATTCGGTATCCACTTTGAAAAAACACATTTTGATGTCGGCGGTGTCGCCATCGACAAACACGCAACCCCTCTTCCAGATCTCACCTTAAAGGGATGCGAAAAAGCAGACGCCATATTGTTTGGCTCAGTGGGAGGGCCAAAATGGGAACATTTACCGCCCAATGAGCAACCAGAACGCGGCGCCCTCTTGCCTTTACGGGCGCATTTTTCGCTTTTTTGTAACCTGCGCCCTGCACAAATTTACCCAGAGCTTTCTACGCTTTCTCCTCTTCGGGCCGACATTTCAAAAAAGGGGTTTGATCTTGTCGTCGTACGCGAGCTGACGGGGGGGATTTATTTTGGCGCCCCGAAAGGGCGAGAAGGGAAAGGAGAAAATGAAAAAGCCTTTGATACGGAGGTTTATCATCGATTTGAGATAAAACGCATTGCGCGCATCGCCTTTGAGGCCGCCCGCCTTCGTAAAAAGAAAGTCACCTCAGTGGACAAAGCCAATGTGCTTGAAAGCTCTCTTTTATGGCGCGAAGAAGTTGAAAAGATAGCCAAAGAATACCCTGACGTTGCCCTGTCTCATCTTTATATCGACAACGCAACCATGCAGCTCATTAAAGATCCTTCCCAATTTGATGTTTTGCTTTGCTCTAATCTTTTTGGTGACATTCTCTCTGATGAATGCGCCATGCTCACAGGCTCTATGGGCATGCTTCCTTCTGCCAGCCTCAATGAAAAAAAATTTGGCCTGTTTGAACCCGCAGGCGGCAGCGCTCCAGATATCGCAGGTAAAAACATTGCCAATCCCGTGGCCCAAATTCTGAGCGCCGCCTTGATGCTGCGCTACAGCTTAGGGGAAGAAACCGCCGCTTGCGCCATCGAAACGGCCGTCAGAAAAACACTTGAAAGCGGCGCTTTGCCCGCTGATCTTTGGTCTGCAAATCGCTTTTGCGCCGATCCTTCTCAAGCGCGCCCGCCTTTAAGCAGCGCTCAAATGGGGGATAAAATAGTCGCCTTTTTACTTGAAAAGGAGCACTCGTTTAAAGAAGATCCAGCAAAAGGGAAAAGGAGCCCAGAATGAACAGCAAAAAGAACGCGCCTCAAACCCTGTATGAAAAAATTTATGCCTCCCACATCGTTCTTGAAAAAGAAGGGGAAACCCCGCTTATTTACATCGACCGTCATTTAGTGCATGAAGTCACCTCACCACAAGCCTTTGATGGACTTAGAGAAAAAAACAGACCTCTGCATCAAGCATCAAAAACCTTTGCCACGATGGATCACAACGTTTCAACCCAAAGCAAAGACATTAACGCCTGCGGCGAAATGGCCAAAATTCAAATGGAAACCTTGGCCAAAAATTGCAAAGAATTTAACGTCACCTTGTTTGATTTAAACCATCAATACCAAGGCATTGTCCATGTTATCGGCCCAGAGCTTGGCTTGACCCTGCCAGGCTGTACCCTTGTGTGTGGGGACTCTCACACAGCCACGCATGGTGCGCTTGGCGCCCTCGCTTTTGGGATTGGCACCTCTGAAGTTGAGCACGTCTTAGCCACCCAAACGCTCAAACAAAACCGCGCTAAAACAATGAAAATTGAGCTCACAGGAAAGCCGCCGAAAGGCATTACAGCCAAAGACATTATTTTGTCCATTATCGGCGAAATAGGGCATGCAGGAGGAACAGGTTACGTTGTTGAATTTACAGGTGAGGCAATCAAGCGCTTGAGCATGGAAGGACGCATGACCCTCTGTAATATGGCCATCGAGCTTGGCGCGAAAGCGGGGTTAATTGCCCCAGATCAAACCACCTTTGACTACCTAAAAGGACGCCCATTTTCACCCAAAAACGCACTCTGGGAGCAGGCTCTTCTCTATTGGAAAACCTTAAAAACAGACGAGCAAGCCAGATTCGATGCCACAGTGACGCTGGACGCGACAACCTTAACAAATCAAGTGACATGGGGAACCAACCCGGCGCAAGTCATCGGCATTAACGACTGCATTCCCTCGCCAGAGCATTTCTTAGACCCTGTTATGCGAGACAGTGCTGAACGCGCCCTCAAATACATGGGCTTGCAAGCTGGGCAAAAAATCACAGACATTTCCATTGATAAAGTCTTTATTGGCTCTTGCACGAATTCCCGCATTGAAGACTTGCGCGCCGCCGCAGCAATAGCAAAAGGACGCAAAGTGGCAAAAGGGGTGCAGGCCTTGGTGGTCCCCGGCTCAGAACAAGTCAAAGCCCAAGCTGAAGCTGAAGGATTAGACCGGATTTTTATGGACGCGGGGTTTGAATGGCGCTTACCCGGATGTTCTATGTGCTTAGGGATGAACAATGACCGTTTGGCCCCCAAAGAGCGCTGCGCCTCCACAAGCAACCGTAATTTTGAAGGGCGCCAAGGCCGTGAAGGCCGCACACATTTGCTCAGCCCCACCCTTGCCGCCGCCGCTGCAATTGCTGGGCATTTTATTCATCCCCATGCTCTTTAAGAAGGCTCCCATGACAAGACCCATGACAACAAAAAAACAAGGCATCCGTCAGCACACAGGCTTAGTGGCCCCCTTAGACATTGCCAATATCGACACCGACGCCATCATTCCAAAGCAATTTTTACAAAAAATCACCCGAGAAGGCTTTGGTTTGCATCTGTTTCATGACTGGCGCTTTTTAGATGAAGGCGGAAAAAAACACAACCCCGATTTTCCCCTTAATTTTCCTCGCTATGAAGGGGCCAGCGTCCTTTTAACGCGGAAAAATTTTGGCTGTGGCTCCTCCCGTGAACACGCCCCTTGGGCCTTGGCTGATTTTGGATTTAAAGTCATCCTCGCCCCAAGCTTTGCCGACATTTTTTACACCAACGCCATCAACAATCAAATCGTGCCAGTCAGCCTTCGTGAAGAAGAAATCGACGCCTTATTTGATTTTGTTGAAAAAAATGAAAACGCAAAAATGACCCTCGACCTTCAAGCCAAAACAATCAGCGCAGGTGAAACGGTTTATTTTTTTGAAATTGATTCTTTTTGTCGCCACTGCCTTCTCGAAGGACTCGACAGTATCGGATTGACCTTGGAACACAAAAAAGAGATCAGCGATTATGAAAGACACATCCCCCCTTTTTTAATGTGAGGCGTGTTAAAGAGC
>CAMRBZ010000054.1 GCA_947040595.1 uncultured Enterovibrio sp.
GCTACGCGTGTTCAGCCCAATCAGAAACCCTCTATGCTCAAGGGCTTCACGCCTTTGGCGCAGGGGCGCATCTTCAATAACGTTGGATATGGCGCACCTCTTTCTTTTTTTAAAGAAAAAGTGCAATTTTCTCTCCTCTTCATGGGTCTTAAATCTCAAGGTAAAAACCGAAAATAAAAGAAAAGGAACCTCACTTGTATGACAGATTTCTCTTGATGAAAATCAGCGGCGCTTCTTTATTGGAAAACCCGACCTACAATAATCAGAACTGACTGAATTTACGCTAATTTATATCTTATGCCCAGCATCAAACAGGTGATTAAATGAACAAAAGAAAAATAACGGCGCTCCTTGTGTTAAGCAGCTTTATTGCGCTGTGGTTTATGTTTGATCTGAATTCCTTTTTCACGCTTGAAAATGCCAAAGTGCAACATCTTGCCCTTCAAAATACCCTTGAAGAACATTGGCTTATTGTCACTCTCAGTTATTTCATTATTTATGTTTTAATTACGGCGCTCTCCCTTCCCGGTGCCGCCATCGCCAGTTTGTTGGCGGCGGCCCTCTTTGGTTTTTGGTGGGCGTTGCTCATCGTTTCATTTGCAAGCTCCATCGGAGCCACCCTCGCCTTTCTCATCAGTCGCTACTTCCTGAAAGATTGGATGCAAAATAAATTCAAAAGTAACCTGACCACTATCAATGAAGGCATGAAAAATGAAGGCTTTTTGTATCTCCTTACCCTGCGATTGATGCCTGTTTTTCCTTTCTTTTTAATCAATTTACTGATGGGATTAACCCCCATCTCTGCTCGAACCTTTTACCTTGTCAGCCAAATTGGCATGCTGCCAGGAAGCGCCATTTTCATCAACGCAGGAACCCAACTTGCTGATATCAATTCGATAAATGGGATCATGTCACCTGCGGTTCTTTTTTCTTTAACTCTTCTAGGGATCTTTCCTCTTATTATGAAAAAAATAATTACAGGCATACAAAAAAAACAGATTGAAAGCCAATGGGAAAAACCAGAAACCTTTGATAGAAATCTCATTGTTATAGGCGCAGGTGCGGGCGGCTTGGTCAGCGCGTACATCGCCGCCGCCGTCAAAGCCAAAGTCACCCTCATCGAAAAACACAAAATGGGTGGAGATTGTCTTAATACAGGCTGTGTCCCCTCAAAAGCCTTGATTCGTTCAGCCCATGTGATGAAAGAAATAAGAGAAGCCCATGAATTTGGGATCGAGGTCGAAAAACCCGAGGTCAATTTCAAACGCGTGATGCAAAGAATACACGGGGTCATTCAAAAAATTGAACCGCACGACTCCATCGCCCGTTATACCGAGCTGGGTGTTGAATGCCTTCAAGGAGAAGCAAAAATCCTCTCGCCTTGGGAAGTGGAAATCAACGGACACACCCTCACCACCCAAAACATGATCATCGCCACAGGCGCGCGCCCTTTTGTGCCTCCCATTCCAGGGCTTAAAAACATCGATTATCTCACCTCAGACACCCTGTGGGATCTCACCGATTTACCCAAAAAACTCCTGATCTTAGGGGGCGGCCCCATCGGATGCGAGCTCGCGCAAAGTTTTGCCCGCCTCGGATCAAACGTCTCCTTGATTGAAATGGCGGATCAAATTTTAATCCGTGAAGACAAAGACGCGGCCTCCTTGGTCGAAAAAAACCTTCTCGAAGACGGTGTTCAGCTTTATTTAAACCACAAAGCAACCCGTTTTGAAAAAGCAGAAGACGAAAATCGAATTTACCTCGAGCATCAAGGTGAAGAAATCCAGCTGAACTTCACCCATGTCATTTTGGCTTTAGGCCGCAGCGCCAATACCACAGGATTTGGACTTGAAACCCTCGGAATTGAACTGACAGAGCGCGGCACTATCCAGGTTGATGCTTATTTGCAAACCAAATTTTCCCATATTTTGGCCGTGGGTGACGTGGCTGGCCCTTATCAATTAACCCACGTAGCAGGGCATCAAGCTTGGTTTGCCGCCGTCAATGCCTTGTTTGGGGTTTTCAAGAAATTCAAAGTCGATTACTCGGTGATCCCGGCCGCCACCTACACGGCGCCAGAGCTTGCTCGCGTTGGGATCAATGAAAAAGAAGCCATCATTCAAGGGATTGAATATGAAGTGGCTTATTATGGTTTGGATGATTTAGACAGGGCCATTGCCGACGGTAAAGATCAGGGGTTTATCAAGGTCATCACCCCAAAAGGAAAAGACAAAATATTAGGGGCCACCATCGTTGGCGCACATGCGGGAGATTTGCTCGCAGAATTCACCCTCGCCATGCGCCATAACCTGGGATTAAATAAAATCCTCGGCACAATCCACCCCTATCCGACCTTCAGTGAAGCGGTAAAATACACAGCAGGGGTTTGGAAGAAAAACAACGCCCCACAGACCTTGCTTCTTTGGGTTGAAAAATTTCACGCGTGGAGAAGAAAAGCCTCAAAAGACGAAAAAAGCAAAGCCTCTGTTGAATAAATAACGCGGCGTTTTTTTAAAAAAAGGGACGTTACAAACGTCCCTTTTTTATTTCATGATGCTTTCTAATTCGCTCTGGCTCCATTGAAAATCCACACTGTACCCGTCCTTCCAAAACTCTTTAATAAAGGGCGACACCTTATCCACTCGCGTGCAAATCCAGCAGGCATGACGTGCTCGGGTTAAGGCCACATAAAATAATCGACGCTCTTCTGCAAAAAGCATCTCATCTTCTTGAGCTAACAAGCAAGTCTCTAAACCTTCAGGCCCTTGCTTGGCAGGGAAAACCCCGTTATTGACGTCCAAAATAAAGCTGTAATCGGCTTCCAATCCTTTGCTTCCATGCGCCGTCACAAAAGAAAAGGACACAAAAGGCCAGCGCGTTTTCCAGCGTTCTAAATCCAGAGGAAGAGAAACATGATTACGCCCAATAAAAAGCACCTCTGTTTTTTGACCCTTTCTTTGTTCACACAAGATCACAAGGGTTTCTTCAAGGCATTCAGAAGCAATCACATGCACCGCGTCTTCTTTTTGTATCACAATGCTGTTTAAGGGTTTTTCGACTTGCTGTGGGTTTGCCAGAATAAATCGGTTCGCCACATCTGCAATTTTTGAATTAAAACGGTAAGTCGTGTCCAAATAACGCACTTCACTTTTTGGAAAATGCGTTAAAAATCCGGTCGTCAAGTTCACATCCGCGCCGCAGAAACGGTAAATGGCTTGCCAATCGTCTCCAACACAAAATACGCAAGGGGGAGGGCCTTTTTTCGTGGCGCATAAAACCTCAAGCAAGGCCAAGCGGCTCGGTGAAATGTCTTGGTATTCATCCACCATGATATGATCAAAAGGCGTTAAATAGCGGGTGTTTTTTTCCTTTAAACAATCTATCGCTTCCACAATCAAACCGTCAAAATCCAGTTCCTTTTTCTCTAAAAGATGGGCTTGATAGGCCGCAATAAAAGGCCAAATCAATTCGAGCTCGCTGTTTTCTCGCGGCGTGTTTTGGGTTTGATTTTTAAGGGTCGAATAGGGGATATTCTGCTGGGCAACAAGGGTGATTAAACGCCAAACCCACTGCAAAAAACGCGACTCGACCTTATCAAGCGGCAAGCGTTTCGCACTCACGCCGGGCACAGGCCAGAGCTGAAGATGCGCTTTCCATTGATTTTGCGTTTCTTCTTTTGAAAAAAAACGTTTTATCAAGGCGCTTAACCAGATTGTTTTTTTATTTTCATCCGTCACCAAAGAAGAAATACGCGGCGCGTGGCCGCGTATTTCTTGTATGATGTCCATGGCAAAGCGGTGAAACGTCGCCACTTCAACATTTTCAAGAGAAGCAAACGAGGTATCCCCTCGCCCTTCATGCAATTTCGAAAGCCGACTCGAAAACGCTTCTTGTGCTTTTTTACCAAACGCCAAAATTAAAATGCGTTCGGGGAGCTGCTGTTGACGAAACACCAAATACTGTACTCGGGCAAGCAAAACCCCCGTTTTGCCTGATCCCGCACCCGCCAACAATAAATTATGGGACTCTGCCATGAGCACCGCTTGGCGCTGAGAGAGGTTTAAAGGAGAGGACTCAAGCCTTTCAAAAAAGAAGGCGCAAACCTTTAATTCTTCTTCTTGCCAAAGCTGATTGTGCTTTTGTCTCATGCTTTGAGGATTGCACAACCAATGCGCTAAATGCGGCGCGTCTTTTAGATGAGGCTCTAAGTCTTCAAGCGTCAAACTGTGTTTTTTCAAACAGGTTTTGATTTTTTTTTCTGCTTTTTCAAGCCCCGTTTGGGATACATACCCATTCGCTGCTTGCATCTCATCAACCAGCCCCTGCAAGTGACCCACAGTTTCATAAAGTGTTGTATTTTCAATTAAAAACCAGGATTGATAGGCGTCTGTAAGGCGTTGAGAAAAAGACTTTAACGCAAGCCAAGGTAAGCCATGAACAGAAATAGAGGTAAACCCTTTATTTTCAAGTGCAATATAAAAGGTTAATGTACCCCAAAGCAGGCCACGCGAAAGATGACATTGGCCATCCCACGCTGAAAAGTGCACCGTTTCTTTCAGGTGTTTAGAGTCAAAAATAAGGAAATTATTTTTACTTTGAACCATGAAGTGTTCACCTTGAACACACCACTGAGCCAAACGGCTAGAAGACAATATCATGAATTTATTTTGTATTTTAAGGATCAATGAAAACACGAGAAAGGCGCTTACGTCGCGTTTCGCCTCTGACAAGACCAAGACATAATAACGCCAAAATAAATAACTTAAAACAGAAACATATAAAATACAGATATTTTAAGTGCGCTCTGTTATCTTACTTCACACTTTTCTTAGAAGTTCATAAGAGCATGATAATTAATAACATCGCCATTACCTTAAAAGAACTCTGGGGCAACAGCCGCATTAATTACAGTGTCCGCATTTTCATTGCTTTGGTGGGTGTGGCTCTGCCTTGTTGGCTCAATGGGATCACCCAAGCCATTACCCCTTTGATTTTAGGGGTCATCGCCAGTGCATTGGCAGAAACAGAAAATACCTTATCAGAGCGTCTCAAGAGCCTGATCATCACCTTATTGAGCTTTTCTATCGCCACCTACAGCGTCACTCTTTTGTACCCCTATCCTCTTCTTTTTACCCTCGGCCTTTTTGCATCCACCTTTTGTTTTATTATGCTCGGCGCCATAGGGCCTCGTTATGCCAGCATTTCGTTTGGCTCTTTGATTATCGCAATCTACAGCATGCTCCTTGCCAATAATCTAAATGGCAGTCCTTCAAGCCTTATCTGGGTGCAATCTCATTATCTGCTTTTAGGGGCCACCTGGTATGGTGCGGTCTCTCTTCTTTGGTTGTTTTTTTGGCCTTTTCAAGCCATAAAAGAAAATTTAGCCACTCTTTTTAAATCCTTGTCAGAGGCTTTAGAGCAAAATAACGAAGCTTTTTCTGATTCACACACGCAAGATCTCCAACCCTTTCAAATCCATGCAGCGAAAACAAATGCATTGGTGGTGAATGACTTTAACAAAGCCAAAATGTCATTGCTGCGCCTTATTCGACAAGGCAGGATCAAGGATAAAAACCAAGATCTGTTAAACATGTATTTCATCGCCCAAGACATTCATGAAAGGATCAATGCCTTTCATTCTGAAATACCCCAGATAAAAAATGCATTTATACACAGTGATGTGGTCTTCAGAGTGCAAAAATTATTGCAATTACAGGCCAAAGCCTGCCTGAATATTTCCAGGGTCTTGCGCTTAAAAACCCAATACCAACATAATGATGAAAACAAACAGGCATTAAAACAACTTCAAGCTTCTGTGGCCTATATACAATCACGGCCCGAATATCAAGGAAGGACGTCGGTCTTGCCGCTTGAGTCTCTCTTGGAGAACCTCAGCACCATCGAACTCTTGCTTTTGGATGTCTGTCAATCACGTCCCTCACAAGAAGACAAAGAAATCGCCGACTCACAACCCCAGGGCTTTTTAGACAATCTCCTTCAAATAAAATCACAATTCACCTTAAAATCACTTCTATTTCGCCACGCCATTCGCTTGAGCGTAACGCTTTGTTGCGGTTATGGGATTATTCAAGCTTTTGAATTTCATCGTGGTTATTGGATTTTGTTGACCATTTTATTTGTATGCCAATCCAATTATTCTGACACCCACAGCAAATTAACCCAGCGCATTTCAGGCACCGTACTTGGCTTGCTTGTTGGGTTCCCCTTGCTGGTTTTGTTTCCCGATTTAAACGGGCAATTGTTTTTAATGCTGATCTTTGGTGTTTTATTCTTCGCATTTCGAAACACACATTATACCAGCGCCACCGCCTTCATCACCTTGTTGGTCCTCATGTCCTTTAACCAATTTGGCGAAGGCTATTCAGTCATTCTTCCTCGCTTAAGAGATACGCTTATCGGGTGTTTCCTCGCTGTCATGGCGGCCCGCTTTATCCTGCCTGACTGGCACGCGCACCGTTTACGGGGGATCATGAAAGACAGCCTCACGGCAAACCGAGATTACCTTGCCCAAATCATTCCACAATACAAAACAGGAAGTAGTGACACCGTCACTTATCGCGTGGCAAGAAGAAAAGCGCACAATGAGGATGCATTCTTGTCAACCGCCATTCAAAACATGCTGATAGAGCCCGGCCGATACCGTGTGACCGTGGAGGAGAGCTTTCGTTTTTTGTGCCTCAATCATGCCATGCTCAGCAATATTTCAGCTTTAGGCGCGCACAGAGTCCCTGTCCAAAATCCAAATACATTCAGGGCTTTTTGTGCTTTACATATCGAAATACAAGAAAATTTAAATCGCTTAATTGAAAAAATAGCCGATCCCGTCCTGGCCTCCAATCAAGATCTTGACCCCCTTCAGCCTCCTCCTATTGAGGAATTAAACGCCTCAAAAACAGAAAAAAAACATGCTCTCAAAATAAACCATTGTGCTGAAAAAAATCAGGATGTCGCCACAAACAATTCAGACTCCACCTTGTTTGAGCCACTGAATCTTATTCATTCCATCTTGCTTGAAATGAACCAGGTCATCGATCTCTTGCTTGAAAATACATTAAACAAGTCCAAAACATAAAATAGAATGCAGCCAAAACACCGAGTTTTTCATTCCAACAACAAAATTAATATAACCTATTGAATCTATCGGAATAATCCATTATACCTATCAGGTCTTTTTCGTTATCTTTTATGAATCAAAACACTTAGGGGTACACATGAAAAAAAAATTAACAACGAGTTCTGGCTGTCCTGTTTCTGATAATCAAAATGTGCTCACAGCAGGCCCTCGTGGACCTCAATTGTTACAAGATGTTTGGTTTTTAGAGAAATTAGCCCATTTTGACCGCGAGGTGATCCCTGAGCGACGCATGCATGCAAAAGGATCTGCCGCGTACGGCTCTTTTACCGTGACGCATGACATTTCCCAATACAGCAAAGCGAAGATATTTTCCAAAATCGGAAAAAAGACAGACTTGATTGCGCGGTTTTCAACCGTTGCGGGTGAGCGCGGCGCCGCCGATGCAGAGCGTGATATTCGTGGTTTTGCCGTCAAATTTTATACCGAAGAAGGAAATTGGGATCTCGTGGGCAACAATACCCCGGTTTTCTTTTTGCGTGATCCCCTCAAATTCCCCGATCTCAATCATGCCGTAAAACGCGACCCGCGTACCAATATGCGCAGTGCACAAAATAACTGGGATTTTTGGACCTCTTTGCCAGAAGCCTTACATCAAATCACCATCGTCATGAGCGAAAGAGGGATCCCTGCCACCTACCGTCACATGCATGGGTTTGGCAGTCACACCTTCAGCATGATCAATGCGAAGAACGAACGCGTTTGGGTGAAGTTTCATTTCGTCTCCAACCAAGGCATTCAGAATTTAACCGATGCCGAGGCACAAATCCTGGTGGGTGAAGACAGAGAAAGCCATCAAGCGGATTTATACAACAGCATTGAAGCCGGGGATTTCCCGTCTTGGACCTTGAAAATCCAAGTGATGAGCGAAGCACAAGCCGAAAGCGTTTCGTACAATCCTTTCGATTTGACGAAAGTGTGGCCCCATGCAGACTGCCCTCTCATCGAAGTGGGTGTATTGGAATTAAACAAAAACCCTGAAAATTATTTTGCTGAAGTCGAGCAATTGGCGTTTAACCCTGGAAGCATCATTCCGGGTATCGGTTTTTCTCCAGACAAAATGTTGCAAGGGCGCTTGTTCTCTTACGGCGATGCACAACGTTATCGCTTGGGCGTGAATCACCAACACATTCCGGTTAATGCACCCCGTTGCCCTGTTCACAGCTACCATCGTGATGGCGCCATGCGCGTTGATGGAAACTTTGGCAGCACGATAGGTTATGAACCGAATACCCAAGGAGAATGGCAAGAGCAACCTCAGTTTGCTGAACCGGCTTTGCATTTATCCGGCGCCGCGTCCCGATGGGATCACAGAGACGACGAGGATTATTTTACTCAACCTGGTAATTTATTCAGATTAATGAGCGCTGAACAAAAAGAAGCCTTGTTTAGCAATACAGCAAGCTCAGTCGGCGGGGCCTCTATTGCGGTTCAAAAACGCCACATAGCGCATTGTTTAAAAGCCGATCTTGCCTACGGTGAAGGTGTGGCCAAAGCCCTCAACATCTCATTAGAAAACAATAAATAACGTCACGTCATAAACAAAAAAAGGACGCGTTCTCGTCCTTTTTTTTCTCCCTTTTTAAACACAAAGACCTGTGCGTCAATCCGGTTTTAAGTTTTTTATCTCTCGATAACCGGGCGAAAACAGCTGCCCTGTGTCCGTAAAAATCCCGTCCACTCCCCAGAGAAAGAGCTCATTGGCACGAAAAAGGGTGTTCACGGTATAAACGTGAAGGGTATAACCTTTTGATTTTATCTCCAGCACCGAAGCCTGTGTTAACCCCGCGTCAGCAAGATGCACACATTGGGATTGGCAAGACTGTAAAGGCGATTCCCAATCCGACTGAAAATCAATCTTTTCAAATAAACAGGCCACAGGCGTATTTGGAGATTGTTTTTTAAATTCAGCAAGAAGCGAATGCGAAAAACTCGAAACAAGCACCTCACATTCCTTATGGCACCCCTTCAAACCCGCAATCACCCCTTCAATAAGGCCCAACCTCTTCTTTTCATTTTTAATTGATGCTTTGATTTCGACATTGATGTTCAGTTTGTGGGTCTGGGTGAGGGCGATAAATTCTGAAAACGTGAGTATTTTTTCACCGATAAATTGAGGGCCAAACCAACGCCCAGCATCTATTGTTTTTAAATCCTCAAAGGTTAAATCAGACAAAAAACCCGTTTTATCGGTGCAACGATCCAAGGTGTCATCGTGAAAAATAACAAGGGTCCCATCGGCCAAAATATCGACATCGCATTCAACCCAACGCAGGCCGAATTCTGCGCACAAAGCAAAAGCAGCATGGGTGTTTTCGGGGGCTAACGAAGACATGCCCCTATGGGCAAAAAGTGTTTTCATGGTTGGTTTTTTCTCTTCATATTTTAAAAACTCTCATTTCCTTTAATCCAATTTTATCGCTTGCTGCTGAATTAATTGATCCAAAATTTGTCCCTCTGTCGCCCCAGCACTTAAACCCAAATCAGTCAATCCAACGTCATATAGCACAATATTTTGTAAAGGCGTACTGCCCGTACCCGTTGGAAATAAATGCAAGGTTAATCCTTCTTGCCCCTCTTCTGGCACAATGTATTCAAGAAGTTCATTCAATTCGCTGTTGCTATCAATATTTGAAGGCAAAATAGCGGAAATATCAATCACGTCTCCCGCGCTTCCCGGTCCAATCTCAAAATCGCCCACCGTGTCCGTGTTGCTTGCCTGCATGTCAATACTGGATAAAGCCCAAGTGTAGGTATCATCCCCTTCTCCCCCCATTAAAATGTCATTGCCCAATCCCGCAATCAAGGTATCGTCCCCGGCGCTTGCAATAAGACGCTCACCATTCATATTGGCGGTTAATGTCTCCCCGGATTGCGTCCCAAATTGCGTCCGTTGAACATCAAAAACCACCAGCTGCCCGCTCACCAGGATGGACTCTAAAATATCGCTTTGCGTCATCCCTGCGGTTGCAACACCCAATAAATCATCCAGCGTTTTTCCTTCAACGACAATCTTTTGTACGGGCGCGCCTGCAGAATCAGAAATTTGAATCAGGGTGTCGCTCCCGAGGGTTTGCAGACTCACGCTGTTCGTGAGGGCTTCAAACGTAAAAAGGCCACGCGTATCAAGTGCCCCTGAAATATCAATCACATCAAGGCCAACTTCAAAATCTTTAATGGTATCAACAGAAAGCGCTGTTGCAGTGCCAAAGTCTCCCGCTTGCCATCCAAAAATATCTTTAAAACCATCGCCAGAGCCACCGCTCATCCCCCCCCATAAAACGTCATCTCCAGGGCCCCCTATCAGAATGTCTTGACCTAACCCCCCAATCAAGGTGTCATTTCCCTTGCCTCCAAACAAACTGGTTTCAGCGCTGCCATCGGTAAAAGTATTGGCCGTGTTCAAATTGGATTTTAAAGACGACAAGTCAATCGAGCCTGTCACGGTATCGCCATCCACATCCATGACTTGGTATTGAATATTTTCATCAAGTAAACGCGATGCATTCACGATGCTGGCATGAAAGGTAAAAATCAATTTACCGATCTCTCCCACCCGAGGATTGACATTCACTGATCCAAACGGCATATAAGGAGGGACAGGGGAATAAAGAAGCACATCGGTGGGCAAGGTAGTAGAGACATTCACCCAGGTTTTTCCGTTATAAATCGCGCTAAGGGCGGCCCCATCCGCCCCTTCTAAACCCAATGCAATATTCGGGTCAAACACATCAACACTGCCCACCAAAACCTGGCTTGAGGTATTGAGCACCTCGAGAGAAATCACATTGTGTGCAGGCGGGGTGTCATCTTCCACCACAACCGGAATATGAAGTAAATCTGAGACGGCTCCTGAGGCGTCCTTGGTGTAAGCCTGAAGATCAAATTCTAAGGTATTGCTCCCCTGCCCCTGTGCATGGTTCAGTGCAGTCAGAAGCTCAAAAGAATATTGTCCGCTCTCTTGAAGAGTAATTTTAAAAACCTCCACCCCACTCGTATCGTGGTTTGTTGTGGCAAGGTATTCTTTGGGGTACGCCGTTTGGGGTGTAGAGGATTGATGAAGAAAAACCGTCCAAAGGTAAGGATGCTCGGGGGTATGATCGTGGGCATTCAGCGGCGTTCCGTTGGTCAATTTTATAGGGGAATTGGACTCTGTGTAGACTGAAAAATAAAAATCTTCCCCGCTTTTTTCACCATAAGGATCCAAGGTTAACGTCTTATTATTTTGAAATGTCGAAACGACATTGTTGTTTGTTTGGGTTTGAGAGCCATCACTTAATCCCGTACCGGGCCCAATCCCATTTTCTTTTACATACAAGGCATCATTGATCAGCGAAAAAGTCACCATGCGAGGGCTCTCAGCCGCGGTGTTTTGTGGATTGACCAGTAAACTGCCATCTTGATCTTTTACCTGCAAAGGGAGTTTAATGTCCAAGCCCGAGGCGTCCAAAGTCACATAGTTTGAGCTGACATTCTCTGTTTCATTAAGAGGATGCCTGATAGCTTGATATTGATTAAAGGTGGCCTCTACATTCATTCCAAGTCCGTCAATCCCTTGCTTCGCCATTAAAATAATCTCAAGAGCAGGCTCCCCTTGAATGAGCGCGGTCAATGTCAACTGCGTTTCTCCTGTGGGAAGCGTCACGGAAGGTGACACTGTCACGGAATCAATTCGCTCTCCTGCATTGTTCGAGATCATTTCAAGTTCGTTTTTTAACGTTTCTAAATCATCAATGTACAGGGTTTGCGGGAGCAATTTGTCCGCGTCGGCCTCGAAAATAAAGGTGTTTTCTCGAGAGTTGGGAGGAAGGCTTGCATTGTAGGTACGGGACGTCAATTGCTCATACAAATACACCACATCCAGCGGTTGATGATGGGCGTCCAAGCGTTCTCCTCCGGCCGCCGCACTGTCTGTTGTGACCAAGATCAGGTTGACGGGAGATTGCATGAGATCCCCAAAAAGATCCCGGGCCTGCAAAGGAAGATTAATCTCTAGGGTATCCCCCTTTAAACTCACGTAAGTCCCTATCTCATTGTCATGATCTAAAGGCGCAAACTGAGAAAGTGACGCGGTCACAGAAAGGCCCGTCCCTTGAGTGGCTTGCGCTGTAATCGTGACAGATAAAACAGGACTCCCATGAAGGGTGCCCACCAAAGAAAAGCTCCCACTCTCCGGCGTGTTATTTTCACTGTTAAATACCGTTGAAAAAACAAGGGATCCCCCCCCTGATTGAAGGTCTTGAAGTTCGGCTTCAAGTAAACGGAATGCATTCGCGTCAATGTGGAGGGAGTTGGCTTGCAAAGGCTGCGTTCCCCCTGCAATAAAAAAAGACACATGGGTTTGCATGCCATTTTGAAAATCAGTCAGTTGGTTTTCATCCAAACTCAAAGAGGCCGACTCCCCACCCTTAGCATCGACATCAAAACGAGATTCATCCTCTTCAATGAACACAGGTTCCTTGAGAAGCCCTGTGGTATCAAAGCCGGCTTTAGCAAGGGTTGCGGCAAAGTGATAATCTAAGATCACAGCCCCCCCATTGGCAGAGCTAAGCTGCTCACCTGAGGCGGCGTCTTCAAATAAAAGGCTGGGGTCGCTTCCTTTTTCAATCTGATCTTGTAATTGTTCGCGTTCTCCTAATGTTTTTGCGCCATCTAATAAATTCATTTTATCTTGCTGCACTTCTGTCAAAGGAACAAGGCAAGACGAACACTGATTGTCCACACTGAAATATTTTCCATCCGACTGGACTATCACCGACGCCCCTTCTTTTGTGAGGAGGACATGGTTTGGCGTGACCTGCATCCCTGAAACCAACGTCGAAATTTTTGACCCACCACTGACCAAATACGCTGAACCCTTCACTCGCTCAACATGAAGATGGGTATTAAATTCATGGCTTATCATTTTTTCTCCCCTTTGACGGACGGTATTTAATCAATCAGAAAACCAGACTCAAATCGAAATAATATTGAACGTTTCATTGACACATATATTTTTATTAAGGGTAGAAAAGTAACGTCTTTTTGAGACCACTTTTAGGATAAAACGCCGCTTTTTAGTACTTGTCTCAGACTTACGCCAGTGTTCTTATAAAACTTATGTCATTCATCAGGGTGTTTTTTTATTTCTGGCTTTCCCTTATCCTCATAAAACAGAACACGCTCAGATCCCGTTAAAACGTCTCAGAAAAATATTCATCAAAAAAAAACAATTTTTCTTCTAAAATCAGGCATTTTTCTTCTCTTGTAAGGGAATTTTTTCATTCATTTTTACTCAAAAGAAAAGGATCCTAAAGAGACCACGCTCATATGAAAATAAACAACGCTTTATTATCAATGACCGTCCCTTGTAATTTGACAGGGGAACACACATTAAGGGAAAGGGGATCCACGTGTACAAACAGATCCTTCATCGCCAATCAACTCGGAGAAAATATGTCCATTCACATCGGAATTATTGATGACGATCCTGTTCGCTTAATCACAGCTATGCTACATCGAAATTTCAAAGCAGAAAAAATGATTTTTATTGGCGTTGAAAATCAAACGCAGCAATTTGAACAATTAAGCCATGTATTAACATCCAAAGGCATTGAAACGGAATTTTTCCTTATTCCATCGGACATCAATATTCCCAACATCCAAGAAAAAATCATTTCTTTGGCCGAGCGCATCAAAGATGAAGGAAAAAATGTCTTTTTTAACGCCAGTTGTGGACTGCGTCACCGACTGCTCACAGCCTATGAAATTTTCCGTACCTACCTTTGGCCTATTTACGTCATTGAGGCCTTCAGTGATGAACTTTGCTGGTTGTACCCGAACGGTAAAATAAAAGAACAAGTGGAAGATCATATCAGCATTAAAGATTGCCTTTCAATTTTTGGCGCCCGTTGCAAACTGCCCGAAGAGAACATGCATTCCATACTGAATACCAGCATTGCATTTTTAGGCGAAAAATGGGCCAGCCATGCCTATGAATTAGGCCCAGGCTTTGCCACTCTCAATTTTTTGGCCACGTCTTGTCGAAAAACACAGCGCTTGGATGTTGAATTAACGGAAAAGCAGCAAGGCTATCGTGAGCTCGGGATCTTAATCAGTGATTTAGACATTGCAGGTCTTGCCACTTACAAAGAAGGAACCTTGACGTTCTCAAGTGACGCGGCACGACGTTTTTCAAATGGGGAATGGTTAGAATGGTATGTGAATGATGTGGTTGAACACATTCGTTCTGAACTTGTCACGATTCAAGATTTGGCGGTCGGTGTGCAAGTGTATCGAAAAATTGGAGAAAACGAAGTACGCAATGAACTGGATGTGGTGACAGTGGTCAATAATAAGCTGCATATCATTGAATGCAAAACCAAAGGCATGTCCATTAATGGCGACGAAACCCTCTATAAATTAGAATCTTTACGTGATCTCCTTGGTGGACTCCAAGCCCGCGCAATGTTAATCAGCTTTCGCGCCCTTCGATACCATGACGTAAGCCGTGCACGGGATCTCGGCCTCGCATTAATTGGACCAGAACAATTACCTAATTTAAAGCAACATCTTTTGAATTGGTTCATAGAAGCAGGCGGAGATGAACAGACTCCTCTTTTAAACACGCCCTCTTGCCCTGTATAACATCTTGTTGCCTCCAACCCAAGACATTTCATATTGCATGTAAAGGACAAGCAAATAAACCCAATCACATACTGCACCCGTGATTGGGTTAAACGAGCAAATCCAAAACTCACCTCGCGTCAAAGATGACGCGGGAGGTTATGGATTTTTTATCAGACGTCTTGCCGCTTCAACCACAACCTGCGCAGCGCGTGCTTCCACCTCAGATAATGCACTGAAATCCGGTGTTTCTTTGTGTGTACGATTCACAATAACCCCAGCGACACAAGCCGCTCTCAATCCTGAGCTTGCACATTGGGTAAATAAGGTGGCCGACTCCATTTCAAAATTCAGCACGCCCATGCTTTGCCACTCTTGCAAGGAGCCTTGAAAGCGACGCACAACACGGCCTGTTGATGTATCATAGCGCTCTTGCCCTGGATAAAAAGTGTCACTTGACGCGGTAATGCCCGCGTGAACCGTTGAACCACACTCTAATGCCGCCGCATGCAATGCGGACGTTGCTTCAAAATGCGCCACGGCGGGAAATTCAAGAGGGGCAAAATGCAAGCTTGCTCCGTCTAAGCGCACAGACGCCGTGCTAATGATGATGTCTCCGACTTGAATATGAGGCTGAATCGCGCCAGTGGTCCCAACCCGAAGAAAGGTTTTTACGCCTAATTGTGCCAGCTCTTCTACAACAATCGACGTTGAAGGGCCCCCAATCCCAGTCGAGCAAACAACAACAGACTGCCCTTCTAATTGCGCTAAAAAAACAGTGAACTCACGGTGAGACGCTAAAAACCGAGGAGAGGTCATTCTTTGTGCAATTTTTTCAACACGTCCCGGATCGCCAGGTAGGATAGCGAGGGTCGCCCCTTCCAAGTCTTTTTTTGTGATCCCTAAATGAAATACGTTTTGATCTGTCATTCTCTTCCTCTCAATGCATTAGTAAACAAACGGCACATTCATTTTTATGGTATACCCCTCGTCTTTGACGACACAGGGTTGTTGCCTGCGCTCACAAAGCCCGATCACAGACGTCGATTGTGATCGGGCTTTCTGGTTCAGGGCGTTTCGTCCTTTTCGCCCAGCAGCATCTTCAGATCGTTTGAGTACAGCCGTCAAAATCAATCCATATATGAAAATGTAGATAGGCGAAAGGGTGTGTTTTTTCGCAAGAAAATGCAACAAAAAAGCATTATACCCATGACATGAAATTGCGCGAGATCTTGTTCACACAAGCGCAGCTTCATCACAAAATTTCTTTATAAACAAAAAGAAAGATGAAATAAAAATCCACATATCGCCCTCTGTCTTTCTTAAAAATAAACAGAGCCGACTTCACGAATTTAAAGACAAAATTGGGGGTCTTGTTGATTTATTGATCTAATCCAATATTAAAACTTATTGATAAAGGCAGAATACATTGACCTTGTTTCTTTATTCCGCTTTGAAGGGCAACAAAAAAATGCTGCGTATAAATACAAAATATTTACTGCCCATTTTGATCCCACTCCTTATCTTGCTATTACCTGCATCAGCTTTTCCCATTGAAAACCTCACCATCATGCAACAAAGAACCATCGCTCTTTTCTTGCTGGCCGCACTTTGTTGGATCCTGGAACCCATACCGATTTATGCAACCTCTGTTCTTGTCATTGTTTTAGAGCTTTTATTTTTATCCGATAAAGGACTGATTTGGTTTAGAGAAGACGCAGGTTTAAAGCAATTTGGCCATTTACTCGAATACACCGACATTATGGCAACCTTTGCGAACCCTATTATTATGCTGTTTTTAGGGGGCTTTTTCCTGGCAATGGCCGCGACAAAATACCGACTGGACGTCAATTTAGCACGCATTTTATTGAAGCCTTTTGGAGAAAAACCCCATTGGGTGATGGCAGGATTGATGCTGATCACCGCTGTTTTTTCCATGTTTATGTCAAACACCGCCACCACAGCCATGATGCTGGCCATTTTAAGCCCCATTTTAACCGCCTTTAAACCCAAAGACCCGGGTAAAATCGCGTTTGCCCTTTCGATTCCCGTGGCCGCAAACATTGGCGGCATAGGCACCCCCATCGGCACCCCACCCAATGCCATCGCTTTAAAATACCTGACCGGTGAAAACGCCATCACCTTTGGTGAATGGATGCTGTTTGGGATTCCTTTTGTGATGGTCATGCTGGTGCTGGCTTGGTTTTTATTGTGTTCTTTTTTTCCTTCTGAAGAAACCGCTATGTCTGTTTCTATCAAGGGGAAATTTCTTAAAACCCCCAAGGCCATTACCGTGTATGTTACGTTTTTTATGACGGTTTTATTGTGGCTTATGGGATCTAGCCATGGCATGAATGCCTACACGGTCGCCCTCATTCCCGTCGCGATTTTTTCTATGACGGGGATCATCAATAAAGACGATCTCAAGAAAATTTCTTGGGATGTCCTTTGGCTGGTCTCAGGGGGCTTTGCTTTAGGTCTTGCGTTAGACAAAACAGGTCTTGCGCAACGTTTGGTCGCAAGCATTCCTTTTGAAAATTACGGGCCTGAAGTTGTTTTAGT
>CAMRBZ010000055.1 GCA_947040595.1 uncultured Enterovibrio sp.
TTCAAGGATTGCTCATAATTCACCATCACATGCTCCTTGATTTTGATCGGACTCCTGCTTTTCAAGATGGCTGAAAAATAGACGATAAATGCGTCTTAATGGCAAGGCTCCCCTCAAAAGACACATCACGTCAAAAACGCGTTAGCCTGTTAGCAATTTGGTGTTTATTTTTCAGATCAAAATCTTATCTTGTGGTATACCCAAAAGAATTGAAAAGATGCGCCTGCGCCAAGCGAGTGAAGCCCCTTAGCATCGATGGCATCTGAACATAGATAGCCCCTGAACAGGGATAGCCTGAGCATAAATAGACTCTGTGATTGAGCGCAACGCGCGTCGCCAACATGCACGCAGCGTCAAAGGCGAGGGGTTAAAAGAGGAGCCTCAAAAAAGCATCCAAGAAAAAAGCCAGACATTTAGGTTTCATATTGAAAAGACGCCAACCAATGGCTTATCAAGAGTTCTGGGTTAAAACCTGGGTTTTGGATCAATTGTGCATTGAGCTTTGTAAGAGAGAACAATTGATTTCGGACCAAGGTCTTAGGAAGGATTTTCGCCAAATCTGACAAGGTACTTAAGGCATCACAATAGACCAAACAGGCTTGGGTTCCTTCTTGTAACTTCATGATGTCTATAAGAAAATAACTCAGCCACTGGATCCCTTCTTTTTCTGCATTAACGCATTGCTGGGTTAAGGCAAACAGATCCCGTTTTGTTTTAAGATAAAGCGCAAAAGCCTTTAAAAGCGCATCAAATTGTACGACCGTGTTATTTTCAACAAAGGCTTTTGCGGCCAAAGGCGCACCGCGATGAAGGCGAATAATTTGAAGCGGGACAGATTGCATTAATTGGGCTTCCACCCATTCTTTCACAACCCTTTCATCTGGCAAGGAGGGTTTCCATTTATTGCAGCGACTGAGAACGGTCGGCAGCATGCAGCTCAAAGAATCAGCTAACAAGATAAAGTGACATTGTAACGGAGGCTCTTCCAATGTTTTAAGGAGCGCGTTGGCCGCGGCGGTGTTCATTTTGTCAGCCTGTTCAATGAAGATCACCCGGGCTCCCCCTAAAATAGAGGTTTCCCACGCCGATTGAACCCCTTTTCGAATGAGATCCACCCCCAGGATGGTTTTGCCCTCCTCGGGTTTTATACAATGAAAATCAGGATGCGTCTGGGCTTCAAACAAACAACACGCATGGCAAAATCCACAAGGGGAAAAAGAAACCGCCCCCGACGATTTCCCCTGAGAGCAAAGCAAGCTTTTCGCCAACCTTGCGCCCAATTCACCCTTTCCGCTCCCTTTAGGGGAACTCAACAAAATGGCGTGATGCAAACGTCCTTCTTTTAACAAGGTTTGCCATTGATGGCCTATTTTTTCATGCCAAGGATAAAGTTCATTTTGCATGCGCAAGCCATGTTTCTAAGGCCTTTTGGATATCCCCTGAAACCCGCTCAAGGGAGCCGGATGCGTCAATGATCTCGACCGTTTCATCCGCATGGGCCAACTCAAGATACCGCGCGCGGGCGCGTTCAAAAAAATCCAGCTGCATTTCTTCTATGCGATCTAAAGCGCCGCGCGCACGGGCGCGGGCAAGGCCCAACGCCGGATCGATGTCCATATACAAGGTGAGATCCGGACGAAAATCACCCAATACGGTTTGACGTAAATTTTGCATCACATTCTGATCAAAACCACGCCCTCCCCCTTGATACGCTTGAGAAGACATATCGTGCCTGTCGCCGACAACAAACGCCCCCCTAGCCAAAGCCGGCTTGATAACCTGATCAACCAATTGAATTCTTGCAGCGTAAAGCAATAAAAGCTCCGCCATGTTACTCAAAGGCTCATCGGGATGGGCCTCTTTCACTAAGCGGCGCATTTGCTCAGCCAAAGGGGTACCTCCCGGCTCGCGCGTGGTTTCAATGTCAGCAATCCCCTTGGCGTTCAAGGTCTCAATCACTTTGTGGATGGCGGTTGTTTTACCCGCCCCTTCAAGCCCTTCTACAACTATAAATTTTCCGTATTTCATTTTATTTTAACGTCGTCAAATAATGTCTCACGGCGCGGTTATGCTCCGCAAGTGTGATTGAAAATTGGTGTCCACCTAGGCCGTTCGCGACAAAATAATAATAAGGCGTCTTCGTCGGGCTTGCCGCGGCGAAAAGAGACGCTTCGCTCGCCATTGCGATGGGGCTCGGAGGTAAACCATAAATCATGTAGGTGTTATACGGTGTCATGGTTCTTAAATCTTTTTTCCGGATCCGTCCTTTATAAGCGTCACCCATGCCATAAATCACCGTAGGATCCGTCTGTAAACGCATTCCTTTTATCAAACGATTCACAAACACAGACGCCACTTTTCCACGCTCGCCGGCCAGGGCCGTTTCTTTTTCTATGATGGAGGCCAAAATTAAAAGATCGTACTTAGACTTTATCGGAATACGTTGATCTCGGGCTTCCCATGCCGTATCCAAGGTCGATTTTAACTGCGCATTGGCACGCTCTAAAATGGAGATATCGGTTTCACCAGAAACATAATAATAGGTTTCAGGAAGAAACAAACCATCCAAATGTTTCTCCTTAATTGCAAGCGCTGAAGCTATCTGCGCATCCGTCTTCTTGTCGAGGGTTTGCTTCAAATAGCGCTCTTCTCTCATTTGCTCACGCCACTCAGAAAAGCGGGTTCCTTCGATAAAGGTGAGAGAAAATTGATGCTCCCTGCCGGAGCCGATTAAAACAAATAAGCGTTTCAAGCTCATGTTCGGCTGAACTTGATAGGTCCCCGCTTTGATATTGGACAAGTTTGAATCAAATTTTACCGCCCAACGCGCCCAAGTCGAATCAGAAATGTATCCTTTCGCCACTAATCGGCGAACAAAAAGATGATAATGGGTCCCTTCAGGAACAACAACGAACTCGCCCTTGGGCACATTCACTTTCGTAAGAAGAAATTCCTCAATTCCCATGGAAACCCAATAAAAAAGGCTCGAAGCCAAACATACAAAAGAAAAGAGAAGAATTGCGAGTATTTTTTTCATGCATCCAGCCTTAAACTTAAATCCTTACACGCCTCAAAAGTATGAAATATTTTTGTTCCAATGCTCTTTACTGGCACCAGTTTGAAAATGGCGTTGGTCATAAACATTTCATCCGCATCCCATAATATATGCGGAAAAGCGGAAGTAATTTCAACCTCATACTCTTTTTTGGCACACTGAATAACCCGTTGCCTCATGGTTCCTGCAACACCCGAAAAATCAATGACAGGTGTAAATAATCGCTGGCCTTTTCGCCAAAAAATATTGGATGTGGACGCTTCAACCAATTTGCCATAAAAATCACACGCCACACCGTCATCCAATTGAGCCGCTTCAATTTCAAACTTAAAAAACACCTGCTCCAAACGATTCAAATGTTTAATTCCACCCAAAGAAGACAAGCCCAATCGCCTTTCAAGCAGCATCAAATCAACCCCTTTTTCTTTCCAATCATCATAATATTCAGGGTAGGCGTGTGTTGAAATGATCACGTTGGGCTCTTTGCAACCAGAAGGACTGTACCCTCGTTCGCCAGAGCCTCTCGTCAGCATCACCTTCATCACGCTTTTAGGGAACAATGCTTGAGACTGCGCCACTTGCTCTACCCATAAAGGAAGAACAGACCAATCAATCCCTTTAATTTTTAAAGTATTTGCATTCCTTTTCAATCTTGAAAAATGATGAGGCCACGCCTCAACAATTCCTTTATGCAGTAACATTGTGGTAAAACATCCATCACCATATTGAAAAGCACGATCCGTGATCAATAAAGTGTCATTCGGGTATCCATTAATAAAGATCATCCATCCATTCCTAAGATAAAAAAAACGGCTCGATAAAAATTACCAAGCCGTTTAAATGTCTTTCATTCATTCCCATATGAATATGTCTCACAGATCAATCAATCCATTCGAAGCAAAGGCCGTACCTGATTTTTATTCGAGGGCACTGGCCTGTCTCTTTTGACGATGCAAGCGTCTTGCCTGCATCATCAACTGCATTGGGTGTACCCGACGCCGTGAAGCTGCGTGGATGTAGCGAGGTGCATTGGGCCCAATCACAGAGTCCATCGATGCTCAGGGGCTTCACTCACTTGCCGCAGGCGCGCAACGTCGCGTGTCTTGGGTCTATATTATATTTTTTTGAAAATCAAAGAGCCGTTTGTTCCACCAAATCCAAATGAATTACAAAGTGCGTATTCCATTTTAACTTGACGCGCTTCATGAGGCACATAATCAAGAGTGCACTCGTCATCTGGATTATCTAAATTGATGGTTGGGGCAATCGCTTGATCATAAAGAGACATCGCGGTAATAATGGATTCCACCGATCCCGCCGCCCCAAGTAAATGTCCAATCATGGATTTCGTAGACGACACCATGGTGGTCTTCGCCGCATCCCCAAACGCCATACAAATACCATGGGTTTCTGCGCGATCGCCTGCAAATGTCGACGTGCCGTGTGCATTAATGTATCCGATGTCTTGCGGTGTAATTTTGGCATCACGGATGGCCGCTTTCATGGCCAAAGCGCCACCGGATCCGTCTGGCGTCGGAGACGTCATATGGTACGCATCGCCACTCATACCAAAGCCGACCAATTCGCAATAAATTTTGGCTCCACGGGCTTTTGCATGTTCATATTCTTCAAGGACCATGACGCCTGCGCCATCCCCTAAAACAAAACCATCACGATCTCGGTCCCAAGGACGAGAAGCGGCTTGTGGATTGTCATTACGTGAAGAAAGAGCTTTGGCTGAACCAAAACCACCCATGCCTAATTCTGTTGAGGCTTTTTCTGCACCCCCTGCAAGCATCGCGTCTGCATCACCATAGGCTATCATACGGGCCGCATGGCCAATATTATGCAAACCCGTTGTACAGGCTGTAGAAATCGCGATATTGGGTCCACGTAAACCATACCGAATGGAAACATGGCCTGCAATCATATTCACAATGGTAGAAGGCACAAAGAAAGGACTTATTTTGCGTGCCCCTTTTTCAAGATACAAACGGTGATTGACTTCAATCAATCCCAAACCACCGATCCCAGAACCTATCGCAACACCGATTCTTTCGGCGTTCTCTTCGGTAATTTCAAGGCCAGAATCCTTCATTGCTTGAATGCTTGCCGCAATGCCGTATTGGATAAAAACATCCATTTTACGTGCATCCTTTTTCGACATGTAATCTTCACAATTGAAATCATTGAGCATGCCCGCAAACGTCGTAGAAAATCCAGTTGTATCAAAATGTTCGATAGTCTGAATACCGCTTCGACCCGAAAGTAAGGCCTTCCAAGATGATTCAACAGTGTTACCTACAGGCGTTAACATGCCCATGCCAGTGACCACAACGCGACGCTTAGACACGACGAAATACTCCATGGAAAAATAAAAATGAAATGTTCTTGCTTTATAAACAACTCAGGCGGTCAAAAGACCGCCTGATAAAATTAAAAACAACTTACGCTGAAGCGCCAACCACATAATCAATCGCAGCTTGCACCGTTGTGATTTTCTCAGCTTCTTCGTCAGGAATTTCAGTATCAAATTCTTCTTCTAAAGCCATCACCAATTCAACTGTATCTAATGAATCAGCGCCGAGGTCATCAACAAAAGAAGATTCATTTTTAACTTCAGATTCTTCTACGCCCAATTGCTCAACAATGATTTTTCTTACGCGTTCTTCAATATTGCTCATTTTAATACTCGTCCTTACACGTCTTACAGATTCAACAATTGCAGTAGTTTATTCAATACCAGCAAAGTTGCAATACTCTTTATGCGGCTTAAACCAAGAATGTGATTTTAAACACCCAGATTTTGACCTGTGTCATTTAGGATTGCAACCCCCATTTTTATATCATGTACATGCCGCCATTGACATGCAACGTCTCGCCCGTGATATAGGCCGCATCTTTTGAAACTAAAAAAGCCACCGTTGCAGCGATTTCACACGGATCCCCAAGGCGCCCAACAGGCACTTGACTTAAGGTCGCGGCACGTTGGTCATCAGTGAGGCTTTTGGTCATGTCTGTTTCAATAAACCCCGGCGCCACGGCGTTGACCGTGATCCCTCTTGAGGCCACTTCACGCGCCAAAGATTTAGTAAACCCAAGTACACCGGCCTTCGCTGCCGCATAATTGACTTGTCCTGCGTTCCCCATGCTCCCCACCACAGAGCCGACATTCACAATGCGGCCATGGCGTTTTTTCATCATGTCACGCAAAACGGCCTTTGACATGCGAAAAATCGAGGTTAAATTGGTTTCTAAAATGTCTTGCCATTCATCTTCTTTCATGCGCATCAATAGATTGTCTCGCGTAATACCCGCGTTGTTCACCAAAATATCAATGCCACCCCACTGCGCTTTTATCGCACTCAATACCGTCTCGATAGACTCACTTGAGGCCACATTAAGCACACATCCTTGGCCGCTTTCTCCCAAATATTCACTGATGCTCAACGCACCCGCTTCGGTGGTGGCCGTGCCGATGACCGTCGCGCCATCCGCCATCAAGCGTTCAGCAATGGCGCGTCCAATGCCGCGTGTCGCCCCTGTTACAAGTGCAACTTTGCCCTTTAAATTCATGAAATGTCCTCTTTAAGATCCGAATGAGTCCGTGCGGATGTCAATTTCTTGGATAAATCCTCTGCCGCTTCTAAAGAAGAAGAAGAATGTACCGCCAAAGCGTTCAAACGACGATCGATGCGTTTTGCAAGGCCCGTTAAAACACTTCCAGGACCCATCTCCAATAAAAGCTCAACACCATTTTCAACCATTTTTTCAACACTTTGCGTCCAAAGAACCGGATTATAAAGCTGTTTTACAAGGGCTTTTTTGATCATGTCAGGACACACTTCCGTTTCAACATCTGCGTTGTTAATAACAGGACGTGTCGGCGCTGAAAAAACGATGTCTTCCAATGCCAAAGCCAATTTTTCGGCTGCACTTTGCATTAAGGCGCAATGAGATGGCACTGAAACAGGAAGAGGGAGCGCGCGTTTAGCACCTGCGGCTTTACAAAGAAGGTTCGCACGTTCAACCGCTGCTTTATTTCCCGCAATCACCACTTGGCCGGGAGAATTGAAATTAACAGGAGCAACAACCTCTCCTTGCGCGGCGGCCTCACAAGCCTGTGCAATGGCCTCATTGTCCAATCCAATCACAGCAGACATGGCGCCCACACCCGCAGGCACCGCTTCTTGCATCAACTCTCCGCGTAATTGAACCAATTTCACCGCGTCTTTAAAGTCGATGACACCTGCGCAAACGAGGGCGGAATATTCTCCTAAACTGTGCCCTGCCAACATGCAGGGCATCTCGCCTCCCTGTTGTTGCCAGACTCGCCAAACCGCAACAGACGCAGTCAATAAAGCGGGTTGGGTTTTGTGGGTTTGATTAAGCGATTCTAATGGACCGTCTTGGACCAAAGACCACAGATCATACCCTAATACGGAAGACGCTTCTTCGAAGGTGTCTTTTACTGCAGGAAAGTGCTCTGCGAGTTCCGCCAACATCCCCACACTTTGAGAGCCTTGACCGGGAAAAACCACCGCAAAATTTGACATCATAAATTCCTTGTTAATATTTGATGAGGGCAGAACCCCAAGTAAAACCACCCCCAAACGCTTCAAGCAAGACCGTGTGACCTCGTTGAATACGCCCATCTCGTACCGCTTCATCAAACGCAAGTGGCACAGAGGCGGCAGAGGTATTCCCTTGTTTTTCTAGGGTTAAAACCACTTTTTCTATCGGCATATTGAGCTTTTTCGCCGTCGCTTTAATAATGCGCAAATTGGCTTGATGTGGAACCAACCAGTCTATTTCTGATTTGTCTATTTGATTTTTCACGAGTGTTTCTGTCACGATATTCGCAAGCTGTAAAACGGCAATTTTAAAGACGTCATTGCCTGCCATTGCAAACCAAGCATCTTGTACATGGGGCGGTTGAGAAGACAAGCGAGAAGGATTTTTAAGATTTAATAGAGCGCCATAGCGCCCATCGGCACGAAGGTGGGTTGAAATGATCCCAGGCTTTTCGCTGGCACTTAATACAAACGCCCCGGCCCCATCGCCAAATAAAATAAACGTGGCACGATCTGTCGGATCGCAGCCATGGGAAAGACGATCGGAGCCTATCACCAAGGCATGTTTCACCGCACCAGATTTAACATACTGATCTGCCACACTTAAGGCATAAACAAAACCAGAACATGCAGCAGAAATATCAAAAGCAGGACAACCGATTATTCCTAATTTTCCTTGGATTTCACATGCAGACGAAGGAAATGCATGTTCAGCTGTTGTGGTCGCAACGATGATAAGTCCAATATCTTCTTTATTGATCCCTGCCATTTCAATTGCATTACACGCCGCGTGATAACCCATCACAGCCACAGATTCGTTTTCTGCAGCAATGCGACGCTCTTTGATACCCGTGCGAGAAGTTATCCACTCATCCGTGGTATCGAGCATTTTTTCAAGATCCGCATTGGAACGAACCTCTGCTGGCAAAAAGCTGCCTGAGCCTAAAATCTTACTGAACATGAAGATTAACAATGCCTCTTGAGTAATACGATATCCAAACGTTCATGAATTCTGTTCGGTATTTTCCTTTCGACTTCAAGAACTGCTTCTCTTATCGCCTGTTGAAAAGCCGAAATATCTGCAGAGCCATGACTTTTAATAACGATACCGCGTAATCCTAACAACGTGGCGCCATTATACTGATCGGGTTTCAAATGATTCAAGCGCTTTAATAAACCACCGAAGAAGCACTTCATCAGTCTTTTTTTAAAAAAATTCGACGAAAAGTGTGAATAAAAAGTATGAATGAAGAGCCGAGCCACGCCTTCCGCCGTTTTTAGACTGACATTCCCGACAAATCCATCACAAACAATCACATCCACTTTTCCTGTGAAAAGTTGATCTCCTTCGATAAACCCGGTGTAATTTATGAGATCACATTCACGAAGCATCTCAGCGCAACGCTTAACGAGTTCATTTCCTTTAATTTCTTCCGCGCCAATATTGAGCAGCCCCACTTTGGGTGGATATCCCAATTGTTCTTCTGCTAAAACTGCGCCCATTAAAGCAAATTGAAACAAGGTTTCCGCATTCACTGACGCATTGGCCCCCAAATCAAGGAGCCAACTTTTTTTCGCATTCCATGTGGGTAAAATAGAAACCAACGCCGGACGCTCAATCCCAGGGATCAATTTTATCAATGAACGCGAGAGCGCCATCAAAGCACCGGTGTTTCCAGCACTCACACACGCATCGGCTTTTCCTTGTGCGACAAGCTCTAACGCCATATGCATAGACGTACCTTTACTGTGGCGCAACGCTTTTGAAGGGCGAACAGTGTCACTGATGAGGGCGCTTGCATGAAAAAGAATAAGGCGTGATGAAGGTGTATGCGGGTGCAATAAAAGGTGTTCAGAAATCAGTGAATGATCACCGACAAGAAAAATAGTGAGCGAAGGGAAATACGACAGTGCCTGCAAACAAGCAGGCACTGTAACTTTAGGACCGAGATCCCCACCCATCGCATCAACTGCAATGGTGAAACTCATCAAGGCTCAACCTTACTTGTTGATGACCTTGCGACCACGGTAAAAGCCATCCGCAGTCATGTTATGACGCAAATGTTTTTCACCAGAGGTTGCATCAACAGACAATGCTGCAGTGCCCAACGCATCGTGTGAACGACGCATTCCACGCTTAGAACGAGTTTTACGGTTCTTTTGTACGGCCATTGACCCTACTCCTTGTTACTTTGCTTAAAGTTTTTTAAAACGGCAAATGGATTTGGACGCTCATCAACAAGCGGGATCTCCCCGAAAACCATGCCCTCTGGATTGATTTTACAATCAAGCTCATCGTGCATGGCCACTTGTGGCAATGCCACAATCAGCTCATCTTCAATCAGATGAACCAGGTTAACCTCGCCATTTTCGTCAACGAATGCCGGCTCATAAGCATCCGGTAAAATGCCGACCTGATCTTCGTTAAAGACCGGGCTATAAATAAATTCGATTTCACAACAATGAGAGAAAACGCCCCAACAACGTTGACACACAAGATTAACGTTTGCTTTTGCTTTTGCTTGCAAAATCTTCAGTCCTTGTGGATCGACATCAAAAGAAAGTTTTACCTCAACATCGTCATTTACACCTTCCGTCACCTCGACAAGACGCTTTAACTGTTTAATCGTGATGACGCCATCATAATCAAGCCGTTTTTGAGCGCATTTTGACAGGTCGACCGTCAGTGGTAGTTTTACCTTTTGCATAGGTCGCGAATTTTATCCTCCAATCCTACTTGAGTCAAAGAAATTTATAGCTTTAGCTTCTTTCACCCGCAGAAGTGACGCGGGTTTCCCGCTCTTATTTTGGGTATATTGCGCCAAAAGAGTATGGTATAAACCCCTTGCGCCTCGAATTAAGCCTGTATTTATATCCCTTACCTTTAAAGATGCAGACGTGTTGGCAGCTTAAAAAGCGCCATCACAGAGTCCGTCTAGGTGATAGCCGATGACGGATAGCAGATAAACTGATGGCTGGAGGGCTTCGCTCACTGACCGCCTAACGGCCTCTTCAGCTTGTTTGGGTATCAAACAACCTCAAGTGCAATTTTTTTCAGTTTGCTTCTTTAAAGGACGCAAGAATAAAGCATTTTACCTTGGCGCGTCCATTCACTAAGAGAAATAAAACCATGCTTCCTCTTGTATTAACATCCTCTTCCCCTTATCGACAAGCGATATTAAATAAGCTGCAACTGCCCTTTCAAATCTTCGACCCGAACATCAAGGAGTCCGCTTTGCCAGGGGAGCCTGCTTTTGAATTGGTGAAACGCTTGTCTTTAGAAAAAGCGCGCGCAGGCATACCCCTGTACCCGAACGCCCTTCTGATAGGCTCAGATCAAGTGTGTGTAATAGAAGAGAAGATCGTTGGTAAACCTAAAACATTCGAAAAGGCCGCCCAACAATTAAAAAGTGCGTCCGGAAAAAAGGTCACGTTTTACACCGGTCTCACCCTTTTAAACAGCAAAACAGGCCACACACAAACACAGGTTGAAACCTTTAACGTGTATTTTCGCACCTTATCCGACGAAGAAATAAAGCATTACCTTGAAAAAGAAAAACCCTTGGACTGCGCAGGAAGCTTTAAAAGCGAAGGGCTGGGCATTGCCTTGTTTGAAAAATTAGAAGGGCGAGACCCGAATACCCTCGTAGGGCTTCCACTGATCCTTTTGTGTGAGATGCTCCGTGTTGAAAACCACGCCATTTTAGGATAAAAAAACACGAAAAGCCCCCCAATATATGCGTTTATATTCTGTTATCCTTTTAACGCCATGGCTGAAATAATCGTTTTACGATAAGCTGAACTTGAAAAAGTGACCCAAAGACACAATAAACGCCATTATACTTGAAGTAATTTTGTACCCCATCGGGAGAAAAACATGAATGATCGTACTGTTGCACAGGGGCGCTCGCAAGAGAGTCTATTAACAAGCAATCTCGTTTTACGTAATACCTATTTATTGCTTTCCATCACTTTAGTTTGGTCCGCCGTTATCGCTGCGGTCTCCATGGCCATGAACATGCCACACCCAGGGATCATTATCACCCTGATCGGTTTTTATGGGTTATTGTTTTTAACAGAAAAAAACCGTAATAACTCAAAAGGGCTCTTTTTCACATTTTTATTTACAGGCTTTCTAGGCTACACATTAGGCCCTATTTTAAATGCCTATGTTGGCGCAGGACACGGTTGGGCCATTGCACCAGCACTGGGTGGCACAGCACTGACCTTTATGGGATGCTCGGCGTATGCCTTGACCACAAAACGTGATCTGTCCTTTCTTGGCGGCATGATCATGGCAGGCTTTATTGTCTTGCTGGCGGGCACGATTGCCAATATTTTCTTGCAAATGCCCATACTGACCGTGGCCTTAAGTGGCATGTTTGCCCTGTTTTCGACCGCCGTCATTTTGCTGACCACACAATCGATTATCCGTGGTGGAGAAACAAACTATATTTCAGCCACCATCAGCTTGTATGTGTCCATTTACAACTTGTTCCTCAGCCTATTGCAACTTCTTGGGCTCTTCGGTGGCGATGATTAATTTTTTTTAAAATAAAAAAAACCTCGCATTGGCGAGGTTTTTTTTTGCCTTAGGCTTCTTTTTTAAAATGCCCTGAGATCAAACACAATCCAAAAGGCAAAAAGAACGTACAAAGACTGTAAGAAAGTAAAATAGAAAGACTGGAGGTCATCATTTGCGTCAAGCAATACACAAAACCCATCACCCCAAAAGTAACCAAGAAGGTGACAACAAAAATACCCTTATTCCACTTAAGGTGCCCCTGCGCAATTTTGGATTGAAAGACCCACAAAAACAACGCGAAAAACAACGAAAAGAGACTGCAAAAAGCAAAAACAGGGTAAACTTGTGTCACCGCCAAAGGCACCGCTGCAAGCCCCATCCCGGCCCATAAACGAGGGGATAATCCCCCTATTTTCTTATCGATAATGCAAGATACAACAAAAACAGCGCCGCCCACCAAGGCCCCAACAAGCACATCCCCTAAATAATGCACACCCAAATAAACACGGCTTAAAGCGACCAAGGTGACAATCAAGCCCCAGCCCAACAAAAAAGACTTTCCAGCTTGCTTTAACCAAAAATAAACCCAGCCCCAAAGCAGCATCGCTGTTGCCGTGTGCCCACTTGGAAAAGAAAATCCAGACGCATCACCGAGCGCAAGCTCCGGGTAAATATAAAAAGGACGAGGCTCGCCAGTCGATAACTTTAAAAAAGACACCAGCAAGGTCATGAGGATCACAGAAAACAAAAACGCCGAGGCACGTTTTAATCCCCCAGAGGCCATGGCAAAAGGAAGCAATACAAAAATAAGCGCGCCAGACCCAAAGACGGAGACATATTTAAGTAAAAAATCAAAGATAAAAGACAGGCTTTCAGGAAGGGCTTTGATTGTCTCTTGAAAGCCCCGATTGATTTCGGCTTGAAAAACCAAAAAGAAAGAGGCTTTTTCTTCAAAATTTTCAAAAACCTGCGCTTGGCTCGGTTTCACTTCCTTCAGCCAATTTGAAAATAATTTAGCTTGTTCAGGAAAGCGCGTTTCAGACAAACCAATCAAGTGCGGCGAGATCATATAAACCCCCCGAACTTCTCGCCCAAAATGAGGCGCAGTCCAAGAAAAAACCCGAGAAAAAGACGTGGCGTTCAAGGTAGGAATGGGAGAGATGGCTCGACAAGCAAATACAACCGCGCTTCCTCTTCGCTCAAGCTCCCCTAAAACCTCGACCTCCATGCCCGTTTCTTCAAACGTTTCTCTTTTAGCCGCCTCTTTTGGATCATCCTCATCAATATATCCGCCCGGAATGGCGATTTTATTGGTCAAAATATCCCTTGTTATCAAAACGCGCCCTAAATCGTCTGACACAAAACAAGCCACCCCTTTTATGTTCTGATCACCGGGCGACGCCCCCACAAAAGAAGAAACACCAAAAATAAATAAAAACATCCAAAAATACTGATACATCTTTTTGTCTCAGATGAAAATATGAACGTATCACGCTACAGCAAAGCAGCTCAGACATCCACGCATAATGAAAGGCCCACATGATTCGATGTATGAATAAAGGAATGAAGGAATACAGCAAGGATTTTTTCAATACAAAAAGAAGAAAAAATGAAAGACAAAAAAACAGCACTTTGATGGTATTTTATGCAGTCAAACACGTATCATAAATTAAATGTTTACAAGATTTAAAAAGCCTTTTATTATTCGGCACATCTGGAGAGATGGCTGAGTGGTTTAAAGCACCGGTCTTGAAAACCGGCGACGGTTTATCCCGTCCTAGGGTTCAAATCCCTATCTCTCCACCAATTTAAAGAAAAACCCCACGGTTTCCAGTGGGGTTTTTCGTTTCTTGATTTAACGCTACAGGCCTCTTTCATTCTCAAGACCTGGGCTTTCAGCCCACAGCGACGCCAAAATGGATCTCCCCGCCGCGACCACAAAAATGCATACCTCGAAATAAACAGCCCATTTTCGGCCCCCAAAACACTTAAAAGGCAGCCCCCGTCAACCCCATCACATCCTGTGTTTATGCTCAGGGGTTTTCAGTCTGCTCGCCTACGCGCAACGTCACTTACTTTAGGCAAAGAAAATCCAATCTCGCCGAAGGATCACCTCACCGAAATGATTTTCCTCACTTCTGCAGTGCCTAAATCACGGTCTATTGCAACAGCTCGAATCCTGTAGACACCAGGAGACAATTCAACTTGCATAACGATTTTCTCAGTACCAAGGGCTTGAACGTTTTCTACGCTGTCTATGGTCTCCTTGAGTACATCATTAATATAATATTCAACCTTCTCTACTTTATTTTCATAATCCATGACAAGCGAAGAAAATAAAATAGGAGAGGTGGATGAATAAGCGGGATCAGTACTGCCAGCTTGTTCAAGCTTAAATTCATGTTGAGGTGAATGATTGCCGAACACCTCCACCTCAACTTCATTTTTTTGATTTATATTATTTCTAACGGAAATCGTAATGATGTCTTTCGGGAATTCAGGCAAGGCCACTTGGTCTGCTACAAATGTATGCATATACTTTTGGTCTTCTATATTTGGAAGCACCTTAATCACTTCATTATTTCGTTTCACCAGCACTTCTATTATTTCTATACTAGGGTCCTGTGATGGGCGTATATAAACAAGGATGGGAAGTTCATCACCCGAATTAAATCGCCCCCCTCTCGGGATGACCTGTACAGAAGGCTTTGTAAGCCAAGCCATGTTTGCACAAGAAATATGACTCCACGGATTGAACTGAGACGGATCCATAGAAGGCTCAAAATCATTGGTTTTTCTTGCAACAAAATAACGATTATTATGCTTTACATGATCATCTAAATGGTATTGAGTCCCCGCCACCCAAGGTTTTGCTTTCTCGTTACAAAAAGCGATCGTCTCGGGTAAAAAGGAGCGAATAACACTGCTTTCCGGAAAGACTATCGGTAAATCCATATGACCAGGAGTCGCCTGTATGGTGAAATTGTTTTGATGAACATCCGTTGGAACCCACTCCATTGTATAAGGTTCACTCATGAAGGTTTGTATCGTCTTACCATTAAAAAGAAAATCCACTTGACCTAAAGGAAGCGTACTTTCTGCCGTCAAGGTTAAACTCTCACCCAGTTGAACATCAACAATTTTATGCAGGTTAGAGCTCACGGTAATGACTTCTTCATTTGCAGGCACAATCGTCAATTCAACTTTTCCCTCAGAAATCAATACGTTTTCAGAAGAATAATATTTAGCATTGAGGGTATATTGACCAGTGTTCTCTGCCCTCCAAACATGCACATAGGGCGAAAGCAATTGCACTTTTTCGGTGCCATTAATATCAAGTTCGAGATAGCCGGTAACAGGAAGCTCGGCCCATTTAATCTCGATGTCATTATTAATAAAATAAGTGTTTTTATCTATCGGAGAGGTAAAAAGTAATGACGGGAGCTGACCGGGCACTGTTGGCGTTGTCGGATCAGTGGGCTCAATGGGCTCAATGGGCTCCGTCGGTTTTCCACCTCCCCCACTGTTAGGATCGTTGCTATTGTGACTGTCACTGCTTCCAAAGCATCCCGATAAGACAAAAGCAGATAACAATATCGCATGTTTTGCGTTTATTTCGTTCATTTACGGTATCCTTTTGTGTCTAAATGAAACCCTACATTAAAAGGCATGACCATATAATTGCGGTTTCATATAAAGATCCACTCACATTCATTTTCTTGTTATTTCTCAAAAGAAACAGAAAAAATAAGCTCATTTTGAAATGATCAGAGCGTGATTAATTTCGAAATACCGTCCTATTTCTTCTCTCACGATGAGAGATAAAACACACTTTCCAATAAATTTCATTGTCTCTTTTAGCATTATTTTAAATGGAATAAAACAAAAAAAAGCAGACATTGAATTATCTAAAAGAAAGAGATCAAGATATTTGAAGCGCAAAATCGACGTAAAAAACAAAACCTGCAAAGCATCGATGTACTCTTTGATTGAGCTTTGAGAGGACAGGAAACAAACTTCAATTTCAAAGAAAACGGGAAGACCCCAAAACACCTGACGTTGGCAAAGCGGTAACATGCGAGTGAAGCAACCCCCTCGCCGCCTCAAGAATAGAGGAATCTTTAAACCGCCTGCGTGGCGCTGAAACTAAGTTACGCAAAGGGGATACGTTGGTGGTATTTTCTAAGCCGCCTATGTGGCGGTGAACCGTGGGTCTTTATTGCCGGAGCTGTCGGAATATTTCTAAGCCGCCTATGTGGCGGTGAACAAATTTTTCAGTCATCTTGGTCATCACCAGCATTTCTAAGCCGCCTATGTGGCGGTGAACCAACGACTAATAATTCTAGCGGATTCAATGGCTTTCTAAGCCGCCTATGTGGCGGTGAACGTCAAATTTTCACAAGAAATCAGCACTTGGCTTTTCTAAGCCGCCTATGTGGCGGTGAACATGGTTTTGGTTGTGGGTTGTCGGTTTTTTGATTTCTAAGCCGCCTATGTGGCGGTGAACGTGGTTCCAAATGCCTGGATAGAAACACGCCCTTTCTAAGCCGCCTATGTGGCGGTGAACCATTGCTTGATGCTTTCAATGAATCAAACACTTTTCTAAGCCGCCTATGTGGCGGTGAACACGAGAGTATAATTTGCTGTACCCGTAGTGACTTTCTAAGCCGCCTATGTGGCGGTGAACAACACAAAATCCTGTGTTCATTTCACTAATTATTTCTAAGCCGCCTATGTGGCGGTGAACTCAAACTGGATGAAGCCGAAGACGTTAAAGCCTTTTCTAAGCCGCCTATGTGGCGGTGAACGCATTCTCGGTTTCTGGAATCAGGGGAATACTTTTCTAAGCCGCCTATGTGGCGGTGAACAGCAAAATCTTGGGTACATAATCGCGTTAATTTTTCTAAGCCGCCTATGTGGCGGTGAACATCTGAATCATCTGAATTATTAATGGTTTGAATTTCTAAGCCGCCTATGTGGCGGTGAACTTGATGAATATTCTGGGTTAAAGCTTGTATCTTTTCTAAGCCGCCTATGTGGCGGTGAACTATGGATTCTCAAGCAATAACTCACTGATAGCAAGGGATGAAGGCCAAAAACCTTGTTTTACCCTT
>CAMRBZ010000056.1 GCA_947040595.1 uncultured Enterovibrio sp.
AAATTAACTTTATCTTAAATCATAATTGCTCATTAGCAGGTTGACACATAGGGGAACGAGATGTAATCCAAGAAAATCCAAGATACTTCAATAGGTAATAAATAGAATCTGGATGGTAATTTATCTCAAATTCTTTAAGAATGTACGCATGAATATCACTTCCAATTAAACGACCACCGTGGGCATCCATCGCTTTTTCTTGAATATATTGCCTCAATTGTTCACGTTGATTTAGCGTTAAAAATGCGGGTCTACCTGTCCTTGGTTTTTCTTGTAGCCCTTCTAGCCCTTTATTTAGGAAAATATGTATCCACTTGTTAACACTGGTTCGGCTGACCATAAGAGATTGAGCAATTTTGGTACGAGAATGACCTTGTTTGAAATGCTCTAAAGCAAGTAGGCGCATCTTCATTTGCATTGTTTTTTGTTGACCAATAAGACTTTTAAAATCAATAGATTCAATGGTATTCATAAGGAAATCTATACAGCAATAACTTGCCTCAATTAGATCATATTTTTACTTAGAATGGTATTACTACCCTCGAACTCAATATGCGATTATTTTTTGTTAAAATTACCGATAAAATCCTTCTGAATCTCCCAGTTTGAATCATCCTCAATCAAAAACGCACACTTTTTTCCGTGCGTTATCGCTTTAACGACGTCTTTTTATTGGTATAAGCAAAAAAATCCCCATCAACAAGGTTGCTGGGGATGATATACCCGTTGCCTTTGAACCTGCCTGTGTTGGCTGCGCTCGTTCAGCCAAATCACATAGTCCATTTATGCTCAGGGGCTTCACTCACTTGCCGTCGACACGCAACTTCAAGTTGTCTTGGGTATAGCGTCGGAGCGCTCTAATGTCTTTTGATTGTTTGATGCGCTTTTTTCAGACTAGGATTTTGACTCATTTAATCAGATAAAGGTGTGCATGCTTTTTTTAGCCAAATTAAATCACTGCCTTTTAATGATGGGCTAATATCCTTCCAAACGTTCTTATGGTAGTTATTCCACCATCTTTTTTCGTTTTCAGTTAGAAGTGATTTTTCAAGTAAGTTTTTATCTATGGGGGCGCGCGTTAGAGATTCGAAACCTAATACACTTATTTCTGGTGAAATGCTTATTTTTACTACCAATTCAAGGTTTTCTATACGAATACCAAAAGCATCTGCTGGATAATAGCCGGGTTCATTTGATAAAATCATTCCTGGTAATAGTGCGGTAGAGTTGTATGCTTTTCCTATCCTTTGCGGTCCTTCATGGACACTGAGAAAATGTCCTACACCATGCCCTGTTCCGTGATCGTAATCTAGACCATGTTGCCATAGAAATTGGCGTGCGAGGGTGTCTAGTTGACTTCCGACGGTCCCTTGAGGAAAGCGTGCTTCCGAAAGAGCAATGTGCCCTTTTAGAACTAAAGTGAAGGCCCGTTTTATTTCATCGGAGCATTCACCTATTCCAACGGTTCGGGTTATATCAGTCGTGCCATCTGGATATTGCCCACCCGAATCAAAGAGATAAACATTATGTCGCTCTAGTTTATTGGTTGTATTTTGATTTTTATGGTTGTAATGGCACATTGCTGCATTTTTTCCAGCCGCCGATATTGTATCAAAGCTCAGTTCAACAAAATGTTCATTCTCTTTTCTAAAGTGATAGAGTTTCTCGCAAAGATCTTCCTCACTGAGTAAATGATTTTCTTTGATTTGTTTTTCAAGCCAAGCAAGGAAGCGGCTGACTGCGACGCCGTCTCGAATATGGCAAGCTTTAAATCCTTCAATTTCAGCTTTGTTTTTCACCGCTTTTTTTAAAAGGCATGGATCGGATCCTTGAATAATCAAAGCATTATTTTCTTTTAATAATTGATTGATCCAAGCATTGCTTGTTTGTGGGTCAAGCAGCACCTTTTTGCCTGATAGGCTCGAGAGGTTTTCTTTTAGTTTTTCGGGTGGAAGAACGTTTACGCCTTTTCCTGTGTGAGCATGAAAGTCTTCGGGAAGGCGTTGAGGGTCAATAAAGAAGGTGACATTGCCATTCTTGTATATGATGGCACTCGATAAAAGGACGGGTAAACAAGGTATGTCTTGCCCACGAATATTTAATAACCAGCAAATGCTGTCGAGCTGGCTTAAAAAGGCGGCATCGGCACCCGAGTTTAAAATAATTTCAGCTATTTCTTTTCTTTTTTCTGCGCTTTCTTTTCCTGATAAATTTTCAGCCATAAGACGTGCGTGGCTAAGGTGAGGAAAAGGACGCTCTTTCCAAAGGGTATCAATTGGATTTTCATCAATACAAATAAGGCTGTGAGTTTCTTTTAGCTTTTTACTTGTCGTTGAAAACCATGCTTCACTGTGCATGCGATTGTCGATGGCGATTTTGCTGTTTTTATTTAGGTTTTCAAAAAGCCATTGAGTGAGAGGTGTTTCAATCAAGTGCTGGTATTCGAAAATATCAGGGTTAACTTGTTTTCGGACTTGAACAGAATACCTCCCATCAACAAAGATGGCCGCTTTTTCTTGCGTTATTATTGCAGCCCCTGCTGACCCGGTAAATCCAGTCGCCCAACGTAAGCGTTCATTGTGCGGGGGGATATATTCTCCAAGAAACTCATCTTCATGTGGCACGAGGAAGGCATCAAGTTCATTTTTTTTTAACCAAGTTCGGAGTGCATCAATTCGGTTTTTATAAATCGGCTGCATAGGTATCCTTTTTTATCTGAAAAAGAGAAGTGATATATTTACATGCTATCGATATCGATTCCATTTTTGGACGAATGTGATTTTTATGTTCAAACAAGCTCAAAATAAAGGCTTTATGATCCGAATTGTTGCGTATTCGGGCATTGAAAATTTTGCAATCTTTCCGAGCATACACTGAAGAATTCTTTAATACCCATGTTGAAATCGTTTTTATTTTTAAGTAAGTCTTGTTTCTCGATTGATCATTCATTACCTTTTATCTTTGTCGAAGTTGATATTTGAACACTATAAGGGGAAGATTGATAACCTCAATATTGAGAAAGAATACCTTCTCTTTGGGAGCATCACTCCGACGATAGCTTGCTTTATCTAGAATAATGGGTGTCTATCCTTATCTTTGAAAGCATCTGGCTGTTTTAAGGCTTAATCACGTAAGAAATATCTATGATCAGGTGCTTTTCTTATTGCCCTATAGGCATTTTTAAATTTATTGGGTGCATCTGAGCTGTGTTTTTTATCTTTGAGAGCCGTGTCGTTTTTGTTTGCACTTGAGCTTGAGCGTTAGGTCTTGTGTTGTGAGGATTTTACGTGTGTGATTTTGATCTTGTGATATACCCAAGACACTTGAAGTTGCGTGTCGGCGGAAAGCGAGTGAAGCCCCTGAGCATAGATGGATTATGTAATTGGGCTGAACGAGCGTAGCCAACACCCACGTAAGTTCAAAGGTGATGGGTATAGCATCATTTTCTTCGCTGTTTTTCATTATATTTAAAGTCAAGTATCTTCATTGATAGCGAGAATAGATGACTATCTTTTTTTATTATATGTTTGACTTCGTCAATAGATTTCATTTTTTAGTGTAATAACTTTATAAACACAAATTTAGATATATCGCCATGATGTGAAATATGTTTTTCTCTTTCGGATAAATGTGGATATGTTATTTTTAAGGTTTTTTTAAAATATGCGACTGAGTAGACTCAATTTTGCTTATTTTGTCTTTGTTTGCTTCTTTATTTCACATGAGAATGTGTGTCTTTTATTGTGTAGTTTAATCCCGCATTAAGACAATGGCCTTTTTTGGGTTTATATTATTGAATTTAATGCTTTTTGTTTGTATCTCTTAATCGAAAAGACTTTACATGGACATAAAAAAACAGGAAAATGTTAGACTGACCCCAGATTTAAAACAAGATAAACGTTTGGTTATTTTGATGGTTTTATTGGTCTTTTTCGGACCACTTGCCATTGACATTTATTTACCCGCAGTGCCTATTATGGCCATTGAATTTGATGTCAAAATAACACGCATTCAAGACACGATATCTTGGTTTTTGGTCAGTCTTGGATTTGGTCAATTGTTAGCTGGACCTTTAGCTGATCGCTTTGGACGTCGTCTTATTGCTTTAATCGGCGTGTTTATTTATTGCGTTAGTGCTATATTGGCGTGGGTTGCTGTTTCTCTTGATATTTTGTTACTTGCTCGTATATTACAAGGTTTTGGCGCTTGCGCTACATCTGTGTGTGCATTTGCTGCTGTTCGTGATAGTTTTAGCACCAAACAAACAGGGCAAATGATCAGCTATTTAAATGGGGCAATTTGTTTTATTCCTGCATTGGCGCCTTTGTTAGGTAGTTGGCTTACTACTCATTTTAGTTGGCGTGCTAATTTTTTGTTTATGGCTCTCTATGCATTTTTTGCTTGGATTGCGGTATATTCTTTTTTTCGTGAAACGCGTCCCGTTGATACAGATACCTCTGGACCATTATTGGCCCCTTCTCGATATTGGAAGGTATTAAAAGAACCTGTCTTTATTTATCATGCCATGCTTTGTATGTTATCGATGTCTGTCATTTTGGCTTATGTAACCTCTGCACCTGTTCACTTGATAAATACTCTCGGTCTTTCAATGGATGAATTTACAGCGTGGTTTGCTGTAAATGCAGCACTTAATATCTTTGCTTCGATGACAGCTCCGAAATTAATAGAAAATATAGGGACGCGAAAAATACTAAATTCTGGTATGATGCTATTAATTCTTTCTGGTTTATTGATGATGTTATTGAATAGAACCGAAGAAGCTTGGTCTTTTATGTTACCTATTTTCGTTTCATCATTTGGTTTTGCTTGGATTTTAGGTGCATCTGCAGGAAAAGCCTTGGAGCCATTTGGTCAAAGAGCGGGTACTGCTGCTGCTTTACTTGGTTTATTTCAAATGTGCGGTGCCGGATTTTTGGTAAGCTTAACGCAGCGTCTTGATTTTACCGAGCCTTTATTGCTAGTGTTTCATATGTTACTTATTATTCCTGGTCTGATCATTTTATGGTTGCCTGTGAGTAAATCTTGGTATGAAATTGAATATGAAAATTAAATTGATAATAAGAGATTTAATTCGCGTTTTTAGTTTGACTGATATGTGAACATTTGCGTGTCAATTCACAAACTTGTTCTTTGGGGTTTTATTTTTCTTTTTGTAAAAAAGAAGCTTTTCTGCGCTTCTTTTTATTCATCCACAAATTAATTTAACAGGCGTGAAATATATATGTCTTTGTCGGTGCTTGAATTAGCTCGTCACCTGGAAATGCTTGATGTATCTCCAGAGAAAATGATGTTTGGTAAACTGCTTACAGAATTAAGCGGTATGAGTGAAGAGCGTGTGAAATCAGCTGCGCGTCAAGTGCCGATTAACGGCTTGTGTGAGTTGATTCATCAATTTAAAATTATTGTAGAAGAGCGTCGAGGAGAGCGAGTACAAGAGCTTGCTGAGCAAATCTCTAATGATGGTTTTTCTGCAGAAGACTTGCGATTATTTTTATCACAAAGAAACAATTAATAGAAATGAACTCTTTACCTTTTTGTTTTTAAATTAACAAAAAAGTAATTTTTAGTTGGTTTTGAGTCTAAGTCATTTTGTAAAATGACGTCTTCTTTTTGAAATTTTTCTTTGTTTTTTGAAATATATGCATGAGCGAATATATACGTTATTTTTTTATTAGGGTTAAATATTTCATATCAAGATATAACGTGATGCATATTCAAATTTCATTCTTTTTTCAATGAGAAGCTACCCTTCACGCGGTTTTTTCTCTTGAATATTGTTTTTCTACATACTCAAGCGATGCTCTATTGCGAGTGAAAAATGAAACCAAGCAAAAACCATTTTATTGGCTGGCTTGGTTTTTTTCGTTCTTTTTCTGTTTTATTCAAATCGACTTTAACACATCTCATACTCTAACTGGTTAAATAAGCCATCCTTTCTTGGAAATTAGCCCTGAATGTTATGTTATATTCAAAATTTGAGCTTTTCAGTGAATCCATTTTGAGTCATTCGAAAAGAATAATCAGCCCGCCTTGTCTTTGTCATTTATTGAAAAGTAAAAATTCATAAAACCTTCATTTTTTAGAGAAAAACAGAATTAAGACCTTTTTATTATGAACGTTTGAATATTAAGAATGCAATGAGCTAATGAGTAAGGCGATGAGCGAGGTGAAAAAGTGATGATTATTCATTTTCTCTATTTGGTCATTGAGGGGTATTTTCAGTAAATTGAATTCTGAATAGAGAAGGGACTCAAATGTGTGCTTCAACTGATATCGATTAGGTTTGCGATAAAGGTTACAACAAGCGCCTAAATGTCATTTTATTGTGTTTTTTAATGGAATTATGTCGAGCGTATATACATATAAACATCCTCAAGGTATATCAACAGAAAATTAAAAAATATAAAAGACTGGAGAGTATAAAAGCTGGACATTTATCCAGTATCTATTTAGCCTTTAATAAAAATAATTGCCGTGATTTTAAAAGGTTATCAGTATGCAAATTGACGGCTTGTTAATGAAAGACATTTTCTATTTGCTCGGCGGAGCGTCCTTAGCATCTGCTTTTATGGGCTTTTTTCATCGCACCGTTCTGCGTAATTTACGGGATTCTTTTTCGCAGCAACAACAAGCAAATGACCAGCTTCATCAGGCAAACATTGAACGCCTTTCTTCAGAAAACCAAACATTAAAAGATGATCTTGATGGGATGGATTTAGAGCGAGATAGGTTAACGGCAGAACTTCGAATGCAATTTGGTAAGCTTGCCGTGGCTGCAGAAAAGCTGAGGCATTTAGATGCGCTTCGAGAAGAAAAAGAGCAATTTTCTGAAGCCCTTGATGCATTGAGAGAAAATAAAGCAGCGCTTGAGCTGGCTTTGAGAGAGCAGCAAATTCGAACACAAGAAAAACTGGGTGCAGCGGAAGGAAAAATTCAGCTCCTTGAGGTTGCCGAGGTGCGTTTAAAAGAGCAGTTTGAAACACTTGCTAATCGTGTTTTTGAACATAAAACGCGAACCGTTGATGAACAAAATCGCCAAAGTTTAAACGCTTTGCTTGGGCCAATTAAGCAGCAATTAGAAGGCTTTAGTAAGCAAGTCTTTGACAGTTTTGGTGAGCAAGCAAAAGAGCGACACACCTTAATTCATGAAATTACAAATCTGCAAAAATTGAATGAGAACATGACTCGTGAAGCGGTAAATCTGACTCAGGCTCTTAAAGGCGATAATAAGCAGCAAGGGAATTGGGGAGAGGTTGTGCTTGCTCGCGTTTTAGAAGAGTCGGGTTTACGTGAAGGGCATGAATACCATACACAAGTCAGCCTTGAAAACCAGCAAGGAAAAAGGTATCAACCCGATGTGGTTGTGCGCTTGCCTCAAGGTAAAGATGTGGTCATTGATGCCAAAATGGCTTTAGTTGCTTATGAGCGCTCTTTTCATGCGACAACGCTTGCGGACAGAGAAAGGGCTTTAAGTGAGCATGTTGCTTCAATTCGGGCTCATATTCGTGGATTAGGTCGTAAGGATTACCATCAGTTACATGGAATAAAAAGTTTGGATTATGTTCTTTTGTTTATTCCGATAGAGCCTGCATTTCAGATGGCGATTGAAGCTGAACCGGGTCTGATTCGTGAAGCTTTTGATCATAATATTATGCTTGTCAGTCCTACAACGCTTTTGGTTGCACTTCGGACGATTAATAATCTATGGCGTTATGAGCATCAAAACCAAAACGCCCGTCTGATTGCAGATAAAGCCGCAAAGCTATATGACAAGGTGCGCTTGTTTGTCGATGATATTGAAGCTGTAGGGGTCGCCTTGGATAAAGCGTGTGACACTTATCAAAGCGCAGTGAGTAAACTTTCAACAGGGCGCGGAAATATTTTGCGTCAAGCTGAAGGATTTAAAGGACTTGGTGTAGAAGTGAAGCGTGATATTAGTTCAAGCATGCTTAAAAATGATACCTTAGATACGGACGATAAAATGAGCACTCTTACTTCACTTAAAGACGATCTGGAAGCAAGAGCGCCTTTCTGAATATATAAAATAAGAATGATTTTTTTGTTGCTTTCATTTTTGTAAGTGTCAAGTTGGAAGTCCAAGAGCCTTTGAGCATAGGCAAGAACAAAGTACACTTATGGCGCAAGATGTCGCGTCTTTTTTCAGCGCTTGGTGTTATTTGGGAGAAACAAAATGACAGAAAATACGCACCATGAGCGCCCTGAGAGCACCACAGATTTTGGTTTTAAAACCGTCAATAAAGAAGACAAAATAGGATTGGTTGCCAATGTATTTAATAAGGTAGCCACCAAGTACGACATTATGAATGATGTCATGTCGATGGGGGTCCATCGACTCTGGAAACGTTTTACTATCGATTGTAGCGGTGTTCGCCCCGGGCATAAGGTTTTGGACTTAGCCGGTGGTACAGGGGATTTCACGGCTAAGTTTTCTCGAATTGTAGGGGAAAATGGACGTGTCGTTTTAGCGGATATTAATGATTCAATGCTTCTTGTTGGGCGTGATAAATTGCGTGACATGGGGGTGATTGGTAACGTTAATTATGTTCAGGCCAATGCTGAAGAGTTGCCTTTTCCTGATGATTTCTTTGATTGCATTACCATCGGTTTTGGACTTCGTAATGTGACAGATAAATCTAAAGCATTGCTCTCTATGTACCGAGTTTTAAAGCCCGGCGGGCGTTTATTGGTGTTGGAGTTTTCAAAGCCTATCATCAAGCCATTATCCAAGGTGTACGATGCTTATTCGTTTTATCTTCTTCCTAAAATGGGAGAGATAATTGCTAATGATGCTGAGAGTTATCGTTATCTTGCGGAGTCTATTCGCATGCATCCTGATCAGGATACCTTAAAAGAGATGATGGACGAGGCGGGTTTTGAGCAAACAAAATATTTCAATTTAACAGGTGGTATTGTTGCTTTACACCGTGGTTATAAGTTTTAAGGCCTCAATATGTCGTTAGATACACTCGTAACTGCAGCGCTTGAAACGAGCCTTAATGCACTTGTTCGTCAAGACTCTTTAAATCAACAAAACTTATTACGTTTGAAAGGGCGTATATTGCGAGTTCGTTTTACTGATATAAACAAGCAATTGGTTTTCTTTTTCAGTGAACAGATTGATATTTTGGCCCAATTCGAAGGTGAGGTGAACTGTGATTTAGCGTTACCGCTTTCGGCAGCCCCAAAACTTAAAGACAAGTCCAATTTAACCTCTTTAATTAAACAAGACCTTTTGCAGGTTGAAGGAGATCTTGATCTTGCACATCAATTTTCCCTTTTACTGAATGGATTAAATCCAGATATTGAGCAATGCCTTTCTTGTTACACGGGGGATGTTTTTGCTCACACCCTTGTTCGTGGGATGCATAAAATGCAAGAAAGCATAAAAAATGCATTAAAGAAGCAAGAAAGAAATGTTTCATCTTTTGTCACTGAAGAGTGGCGTATTGTTCCAGGAATGCTCGAAATGGCCTCTTTTTCTGATGGAGTCGAAGACGTAAAAAGCCAAGCTTCTTCTTTAGAAGTGAGATTAAACGTGCTTGAGGGCATAAATATGCCCGTTAAAAGGTAATAAAACGCATGAGACCGAATGAATTTCGTCGTCTTTATCAAATAATTCAAGTTCAACTTAATTACGGATTAGACGAATTATTGCCTTTGCATTCTTTTTCTCGCGGCCCGCACTGTCTCCGGAAAATGTGTTTCTGGTTAAAAAACGAGCACAAAGAAAAGATGCAAGGAGAGCGATTAAAGCTCGCGTTGCAACATTTGGGTCCGGTTTGGATTAAATTTGGGCAAATGCTTTCAACCCGTCGCGATCTTTTTTCGCCTGAAATTGCCGATCAACTCGCTTTTTTACAAGACCAAGTTGAGCCCTTTGATGGCGTGTTGGCAAAAGCCAAAATGGAAGAGGCGTTAGGGGGGCCTTTAGAAACCTGGTTTGATGATTTTAATTTGACTCCTCTTGCTTCTGCATCGATTGCCCAAGTTCATACAGCAAAATTAAAAGAAAATGGTCGAGAGGTCGTACTGAAAGTGATTCGACCTGACATTCTTCCCGTGATTCAAGCGGACATCAAATTAATGTATCGTATGGCCCGTATTGTTGCGCGTTTTTTGCCAGAAACGAGGCGTTTAAAACCGCTCGAAGTGGTACGTGAATACGAAAAGACCTTACTCGATGAGCTTGATTTAATGCGAGAAGCGGCCAATGCGATTCAGCTTCGCCGAAATTTTGAAAATGATCATATTCTTTATGTGCCAGAGGTATTTTGTGATTACTGCAAAACATCGCTCATGGTTTCAGAGCGAATTTATGGCATTCAAATTTCTGACATTGTGAGCTTGAAAGCCAACGGTACCAATTTAAAACTTTTGGCAGAGCGAGGTGTGCAAGTTTTTTTCACGCAAGTATTTAGGGACAGTTTTTTTCATGCTGATATGCATCCAGGTAATGTATTTATTGGACATGACTCTCCTGAAGATCCTCATTGGATAGCGCTTGATTGTGGAATAATAGGTACTTTAAATCGAGAAGATAAACGTTATCTAGCTGAAAATTTTCTTGCTTTTTTTAATCGTGATTATCGTAAAGTGGCAGAGTTACATGTTGATTCTGGCTGGGTTCCTCATGATACCAATGTGGCTGATTTTGAGTTTGCGATTCGCACGGTTTGTGAGCCTATTTTTGAAAAACCCTTGTGTGAAATTTCTTTCGGCCATGTTTTATTGAATCTTTTTAGTACTGCGCGGCACTTTCATATGGAGGTTCAACCTCAGTTGGTGTTGCTTCAAAAAACATTGTTGTATGTTGAGGGGCTAGGGCGTCAGTTGTATCCACAATTGGATTTATGGGATACGGCAAAGCCTTTTCTCGAAGATTGGATATCTCACCAGATTGGTCCAAAAGCCTTGCTTGATACGATAAAGAAAAACGCGCCTTTTTGGGCAGAAAAATTACCAGAACTCCCTGATTTACTTTACGATAATTTACGACAAGGACGCTTGATTAATGTGCGAATGGATGAAATGTACACCCATTTTATGCGAGCACGTAAACAACACAATCGAGGTAAGTTTTTATTGGGTGTTGGTGCCACACTGATGGTCAGCTCTGCCATACTTTATGGTAATCAAATAGAAGATGTAGCACACTTTACTGGTGCAATGGCACTTTCTAGCTGGTTTCTTGCTTGGCGCTTATTTAATCAATAATGGTGAGTTGAAATTTATGATATACCCAAGACACTTGAAGATGCGTGTCGGCGGAAAACGAGTGAAGGCCCTGAACATAGATGGACTATGTGATTGGCCTGAGCGAGAGCAGCCAACACCCACGCAGTTTCAAAGGCGACCGGTATAACTCACATTAAAAAGTAATCTTCATTCACAAGGTTTATAGAGGTAAATATATATGGGTGGTATTAGTATTTGGCAGCTATTGATCGTCGCTGTAATTGTTCTTCTTTTATTTGGAACAAAAAAATTACGTAATATCGGTGGTGATCTCGGTTCTGCTATTAAAGGCTTTAAAAAGGCCATGGTGGATGATGATAAAAAAGACGCTGATTTTGGACCTGAAAAGCTTGAGAAAAAGAGCAATATAGATCAAAAAACAGAAGCAAAAGTTGAATCAAAAAATAAAGAGCAGGTTTAATTTGTGTTTGATATTGGTTTTTGGGAACTCGTCCTTATTGCGATAGTCGGTTTGGTTGTTCTTGGTCCTGAGCGATTACCTGGTGCCATTCGAAACGTTTCACGTTGGATCGGCGCTGCACGCCGTATGGCGGCTTCTGTGAGAGATGAACTAGAACAAGAGCTTAAAATTCAAGAATTACAAGATAATCTCAAAAAAGCAGAAAGCGCAGGAATGAAAAATCTATCGCCAGATTTACAAGTGTCCATTGATGAATTAAAAAAAGCAGCAGAAGACGTGAACCGTCCTTATGTCAATAAGGATCAAGACACGAATACTACAAATCCATCTCGTCTTTCGAAGGAATAAACCGAATATCGGATTATTTAATGTGAGACTCCCGTTGTTGTCGAGTAACTATGTCATCTATTGAAGATCCCCAGCCCTTGATCTCTCATCTGTCTGAGCTTAGAGATCGCTTACTTCGTGCTTTGATGGCCGTTTTGGGTGTATTTTTTTGCTTGGTCTATTTTTCGAGTGATATTTATACCTTTGTGTCAGCACCTTTGGTTGAGCAGCTTCCTGAAGGTACAAGCATGATTGCCACTGATGTGGCTTCTCCTTTTTTAACGCCCATAAAATTAACCATGATGGTTTCAATTTTTATTGCGGTGCCGATGATTCTTTATCAAGTTTGGGCATTTATTGCGCCGGGTTTATATAAGCACGAAAAACGCTTGGTGATCCCTCTTTTGTTGTCGAGCTCTTTGTTGTTTTATTGTGGAGTGGCCTTTGCTTATTTTTTGGTCTTTCCTTTGGTGTTTTCTTTTTTTACTTCAATCTCTCCTATTGATGTTCAAATCGCCACAGACATTTCAAGCTACCTTGATTTTATTCTTTCTTTATTTATGGCTTTTGGTATTGCGTTTGAAATTCCAGTTGCCATTATTTTGCTTGTTTGGACTGGGGTGGTTGAGCCGGATGATTTACGTAAAAAAAGACCCTATATCATAGTAAGTGCTTTTGTTATCGGCATGTTCCTTACGCCTCCAGACATTCTTTCTCAAACACTTTTGGCCGTGCCCATGTGTTTGCTTTTTGAGGTCGGTCTGCTATTTTCTCGATTTTATAAGCCAAAAGACGCCTCTGAAGAATAACAATATAAAAAAGGAGAGGTATACCTCTCCTCCTTTCATTTTTTAAATTCTTTTTTGTGTATCCTCTAAATATCAAAATCATTCAAATCGCCACTTTCTTTTGTTAACGGTATGATAGGTCATGAAATTCTGATTTATTTAATATACCCGTCGCCTTCGAAGCTGCGTGGGTGTTGGTTACGCTCGTTCAGCCCAATCACATAGTCTCTCTATGCTCAGGGGCTTCACTCGCTTGCCGCAGGCGCGCATCTTCAATTACCTTGGGTATGCGAAGAAATGATGTTCTCTTTTTATACCCGTTGCCTTTGAAACTGCGTGGGTGTTGGCTGCTCTCGTTCAGGCCAATCACATAGTAAATCTATGTGCAGAGCCTTCACTCGTTTGCCGCCTACACGCATTTTCAAGTGTTTTGGGTATATTTATTTTGTAAATATTACCTTTAGGAGAAGAGTGTGAGCGTATCTGTTCAAGGGGTATTTCCAGCCCGTCGTTTGCGCCGTTTGCGTAAAGACAACTTTAGTCGGCGTTTAGTGGCTGAAAACCATTTGTCTGTGAATGATTTGATTTATCCAATGTTTATTTTAAATGGGGAAAATCAGCGCGAAAAAATTGAAAGCATGCCAGGCATTGAACGCATGTCGATTGATTTAATGCTCAAGGAAGCAAAATATTTGGCAGGGCTTGGTGTACCCGCGATTGCTTTGTTTCCTGTGATCACTTTCGAGTTTAAATCAGAAAATGCGCAAGAAGCTTATAATCCCGATGGGCTTGTGCAGCGCGCGGTTCGATTGTTAAAACTGCATGTTCCTGAGATCGGGGTCATTACCGATGTTGCCCTCGATCCTTATACTTTATCAGGTCAAGATGGTTTAAGTGATGAAACGGGTTATGTTTTAAATGATGAAACAACTCAAATTCTTGTTAAACAAGCTCTTTCTCATGCTTTTGCGGGAGCTGATATTGTCGCGCCATCAGACATGATGGATGGGCGTATAGGCGCTATTCGTCGGGCATTGGAGGAGTCGGGTTTTATAAACACGCAAATTATGGCGTATTCCGCAAAATATGCTTCTTCTTACTATGGTCCTTTTCGAGATGCTGTAGGGTCTGCTGGAAATTTAAAAGGTGGGAACAAAAAAAACTATCAGATGGATCCATCTAACAGCGATGAAGCCTTGCATGAAGTGGCAATGGATATTCAAGAAGGTGCGGACATGGTGATGGTTAAACCGGGAATGCCTTACCTTGATGTGGTTCGACGTGTGAAAAGTGAGTTGCAGGTTCCGACGTTTGCCTATCAAGTCTCGGGTGAATATGCAATGCATAAAGCGGCTGCTCAAAATGGCTGGATCAATGAGCGAGATACGGTAATGGAGTCTCTTTTATGTTTTAAGCGAGCAGGGGCGGATGGGATTTTGACGTACTTTGCTAAAGATGTTGCGATTTGGCTTGCAGAAGAGGCGCCAAAAAATCTTCCTAAATAAATTTTTTATACGCAGAGAAAAAACACCGCAGTTTTGCGGTGTTTTTTCTTGTCATCATAAAAATGCAAAAGCATCAGAAAAAAGATGATCTTTATGTGCTGCACGCTCATTACAGAATTTTTCTCGTGCAAGTCCTGACATTTCAAATCGACCCGCAATATAAATATCGTATTCGGATAATGAAATAAAATCCTCCATGACAGCATCAAGAAGATTTCCTACTTTCGCGTTCCATTCTTTAGGAGGGTTTTCAAGAACTGGAATGTAAGTCAGTTGTTTGTTTTTATTGGCTAAGGCTTGCATTTTTTCTGTCGCATAGAGTTGTGTGATATCACGTCCACCCCAATAAAGAAAAATAGGCTGAGAGAGTCCTTGAGCCAAAGCGTGATCGAGCATGCTGAGGACATAAGAAAATCCTGTGCCACCTGCAATAAAAAGCAAAGGGCGTAGACTGTGTTCTCTTAACCAAGCTTCGCCATGAGGGGCTTCAACAGTAAAGGGAGACTTTTTTTTCTCAAGTGCTTCTTTTGCTTTATTGACGACCTCTAGTGCATACACATTTTCATCCGCAGCACCAATATGAAGCTCAATTTCATGGCCATTTTTTCGGCATGGACTGCTGGCAATCGAGAATGGACGTTTATCGTTTTCATCCATCACAGCAAGCAAGTATTGGCCAGGTTTATGCTTTATTGGCTTTTCTGGTTTGAGTAGAATGCGATACGTGTTATTCGTCAGTGCAGACACTGACAATACTTCACAATGTGTCCTCATTATTTCCCTTAACGTCAGTTTTAACGGTCAGCATGAGGCGGGATATTTATAAACCCAACTCACTCCATATTTTGTCAATTCTATCCACAACGTTTGGATCTTTCGTTATGGGGCGTCCCCATTCTCGCGTTGATTCCCCTATCAATTTATGGGTTGCATTTAATCCTATTTTTGTTTCAAGCATGACAAATGTTGAGGTTGAGTCGTCATTTTTTTCAATGTTTGGATCAAAAAAGAGTGTGTCACGAGCTGGATCCATGCGGGTTGTTATGGCCCAAAGGATGTCATCCCAGTCACGTATATTGACATCTTTATCACAAACAAGCACGAATTTGGCGTTAAGTTTTAACCAGATTTCCTTAATAAGCCGCGCTGGTGCTTCTTTATTTTTTTTACAAACAGAGAGGATCACCATCTGAGTTGGATCGTTTTTTATAGGAAAATGGAAATCCAGTATTTCGGGTAATTCTTTGAGTATTTGGAGTGTTTCTTCTTTATTTTTTGCGGAGGTGAGGCTTGGAGTGGCTGGCCAGTGCGCTTTTTCCGCTTCCCATTTTTCCGTTGCATCTATTCCCATTTTTGAACCTAACCCGGCCACGGGAGAAGCAAAATCGAGAGAATCGATTGGGGTATGCTCAATGAGTAGTATGTCGCGCTTAGGTTGCATGTTTATCATCATGCTTTCAAAAACGGTATCCCAATTTCTTGCATTGACGCTTTCATCACAGATAATCACAAATTTTGTGTACATAAATTGTCGAAGAAAGGACCAAACTCCCATCATGATACGTTTGGCATGGCCTGGGTATTGTTTCTTCATTGTGACGACTGCAACGCGATATGAACAGCCTTCGGGCGGTAAATAGAAATCCACAATTTCGGGAAATTGTTTTTGTAAAATGGGCACGAAAACTTCATTTAATGCAACCCCTAAAACTGCGGGTTCATCCGGTGGCCTGCCTGTGTAGGTGCTGTGGTATATAGGGTTTCTGCGCATTGTGATGTGGGTAACGGTTAGCACATGATGCTGCTCTACTTCATTGTAATAGCCTGTGTGATCTCCAAAAGGTCCTTCTTGTGCAAATTCCGTTGGGTCGATATAGCCTTCTAGAATGATTTCTGCGCTGGCCGGGACGTCTAAGTCGTTACTGATACTTTTTACAACTTGGCTGCGACTCCCTCGTAAAAGTCCGGCAAAAGCATATTCCGATAAAGTATCAGGAATGGGTGTAACAGCCCCTAAGATGGTTGCAGGATCTGCTCCAAAAGCCACGGAGACAGGAAAAGGTTCTCCTGGATGTTCTTGCATCCAATCACGTAAATCAAGGGCACCACCACGATGGGCTAACCAGCGCATAATGACTTTGTTTTTTGATATTTTTTGTTGTCGATAAATTCCTAAATTTAAGCGTTTTTTAAGTGGACCACGGGTGATTGTTAAACCCCAAGTGAGCAAGGGTGCTGCGTCTTCTGGCCAGCATGTCATGATAGGAATTTTATCAAGATTGACTTCTTCACCTTGCCATACGATTTCTTGGCAAGGGGCTTTTCTGCGTTTTTTTACGGGCATGTTTAAGACTTGTTTAAAAGAAGGTAATTTATCTAATAGATCTTTAAAGCCTTTTGGGGGCTCAGGCTCTTTTAGGTAAGCCAGTAATTTACCCACCTCTTGAAGGGCTTTCACATCTTCCCTTCCCATGCCCATTGCAACACGTTTTTGAGTGCCAAATAAATTAGCAAGCACCGGCATTTCATAATCTTTGACATTTTCAAAGAGTAAAGCAGGGCCATTTTGGCGCAATACCCGATCGGCAATTTCAGTAATTTCTTGATTGCAACTGACCGGGGTATCGATGCGTTTGAGCTCACCGACAGACTCTAAATAATCAATAAAATCACGTAAATCATTAAACTTCATAGCGCTCTTCTGTGTGAGGAAGTTATTACGGTTAAGTTATATCCGTCGCCTTTGAAACTGCGTGGGTGTTGGCGACGCGCGTTTAGCCTAATCAGAGTCCATCTGCTCAGGGGCTTCACTCGCTTGGCGCAGGCGCGCACCTTCAATTATTTTGGGTATAAGTTTTCTTATCAAACTGAGTTAATTGTTTTT
>CAMRBZ010000057.1 GCA_947040595.1 uncultured Enterovibrio sp.
GATTCAATTCAGAGGGCTTTATGCGAGCTGTTTCGTGTCGATAGGCCGCATTATAGGGCGCTTTAAAATCTTGGCAAGGCTTTTTTCTCTCTTTTTGTAAAAATAGGCATTTGTGAGGGTATTTTAATCGAACTGCTTATTTTAAACACTTTAAATGGATAATATCCACGAAAAGCTTAAAGGCGAGAAACACTGCCGCCTATCAAAGAAATGAGAAATTCAATTGTCATTATGCCCGCGATATTTAAAGATGTGCCAAGGTTGCAAAGCACCTGAAACCATGACTTTCGTAATTAAACTTTGGAAATGCAGCCAAGCTGCCAGAGTCTCCAAGGGCAAATAATAATAAGTAATGCATATGAACCCTATCAATCCAAGCCCTCTCAGCCCAGAACAAATAAACAGGCTCTTTATACACATAAAACCAAAAGAAACAGAAGCACATCAGCTAAAAGGGATCATTCAATTTGTTAAAGAAACGTACATAAAGCCATCGACATTATTGCCACGTTTAGAGATAACACTATCGGAAGGGACTTTTTCGAGTGAGGCAAGTCAAAACTTAACCTTAATCAAAGCAACTCTTTCAAAATATGTCGATAAATTAAAAACATTGGCGCCTGAAGACAGGGGCACTTCCAGTTCAGGATATACGGCGAGTGCAGGTGCATCTTCTAATATCCCTGAGAATCGCCCCCCCTCCCCTTCTCAAAAAGATAAAGAAAGAGGGGCAAGCGCGATGATTCCCCCAAAAAAAGCACAAAGTCCTCATCCAACAAAAAAGATTTTTTTTACCTCAGAAGATCGAGCGAATGAATTCTGTAAATATATTCAAAAGCAGAGTCAAAAAAGCAGCTCAACACATTTACCGGATTTATATGAACCGTATTCAGAGGAAACTCATCGGTTTACAAATATCTTATGTCGAAAAGAAACGATTGTAGATAAGGCTTTAAATGCCAATAGAATAAAGATAGGCATACAACCTATTGCCATTGCTTGCCAATACCCACGCCCATCTCAAATAGAATCTCATCTAGGCATGCTTTATGAAAACAGAGCCACTTTACTTTGTATTTTAAGTTCACCTGAAGAAATCAAAAAAACGCAAGAAGAAGCAGAGAACGCGCCGTTTTTAATGGAAAAAACAATGCCAAATTATCATTTAAAAACAATGCAATATGGTGATTATAGAGTTTCAAGCAACCTAAGAGAAAAAGTTCAGTTTGATGGGAATTTAACTTCTTCCGTTTATGCCTTAAGTATCCATAATATAAAAGAAAACCGAAAAATATCGATTCCCATGATCCATGTAGAAAACTGGCAAGATCATCAGGCAATTAGCGCTAAAGCTTTAAAAGAATTAGCACAAAAAGCACTCAGTGAAAGTGCTACAATGAAAGAGGCATACAAAAGCAGTCGTTCATTTTTAAACCCAGAGAAATGCTTACCCGTTATCCATTGTCGAGCTGGGGTTGGACGGACTGGAACCTTAATTGCAGAAATGGCAATGCAAAGCTTGCCAAAAGAAATACCACTTGAAAGTATCATCACCGATATACGAGAAAGTCGCAATGAGCATATGGTTCAAACTCAAGAACAGATGAACCTCTTGATAAAGTCCTGCACTTTATCTCAGCGTCATTTATATACCCAAACTCATTGAAGATGTACGCCTGCGGGAATGAAGTAATTACCCTGAACATAGATCTACTAAGTGATTGGACTGAACGAGCCTAGCCAACACCCACACAGCTTCAAAGCCAAGAGGTATAGCAAGATCACTGAATAAAACACAAAAAAAAACCAGACAAGGTCTGGTTTTTTTTAAAATCAAAGAAACTTGCTTATTCAGCAGCTTCTTCAATAACTGTCTCAGGGCGATCAACTAACTCGATATAAGCCATAGGAGCTTTATCACCTGTACGTACACCGCATTTCATAATACGAGTGTAACCGCCAGCACGAGTTGCAAAACGTGGACCTAATTCAGTAAACAATTTCGCTACAACTTCGTTATTACGAGTGCGAGCGAAAGCAAGACGACGGTTAGCAACACTGTCAATCTTTGCTAGGGTAATCAATGGCTCAATAACGCGGCGCAACTCTTTTGCTTTAGGCAAAGTAGTTTTAATTACTTCATGAGTAACTAAAGAGCTTGCCATATTGCTAAACATCGCTTTACGATGGCTGCTGTTACGATTGAGTTGACGACCACTCTTACGATGGCGCATGACCTAATCCTTCTAACTAAGTAATCAGTATCTGATTAATCTTCAGAGATTGACGCTGGCGGCCAGTTTTCCAAGCGCATACCTAACGACAAACCACGTGAAGCCAGCACGTCTTTGATCTCAGTCAAAGATTTTTTACCAAGGTTAGGAGTCTTAAGAAGCTCAACCTCAGTGCGCTGCACCAAATCACCGATGTAATGGATCGCTTCTGCTTTCAAACAGTTAGCAGAGCGAACAGTTAGTTCAAGATCGTCTACAGGACGCAGCAGGATTGGATCGAACTCTGGCTTTTCTTCTTTCTCTTCAGGAACTCGTACATCACGTAGATCTACGAATGCATCCAATTGCTCAGCAAGAATTGTTGCTGCACGACGGATCGCTTCCTCAGGATCAAGCGTACCGTTTGTTTCCATATCAATAACGAGCTTGTCTAAATCCGTACGCTGTTCAACACGTGCTGCTTCAACATTGTAAGCAATACGATCTACTGGGCTAAACGTAGCATCAACAAGCAAACGACCAATTGGACGCTCGTCTTCTTCTGTATGAATACGCGCTGATGCGGGTACGTAGCCACGACCACGCTCTACCTTGATTCTCATGCTAATTTCTGCATTTGAATCTGTTAGGTGGCAAATGACGTGCTCTGGATTCGCAATCTCGACAGCACCATCATGGGTGATGTCGCCTGCAACAACAGGGCCTGCACCAGACTTATTTAGAGTAATAATGGCATCATCTTTACCCTCTACCTTAACAGCTAAGCCTTTAAGGTTAAGCAGGATTTCCAGAATATCTTCCTGTACGCCCTCTTTGGTACTGTACTCGTGCAACACGCCATCAATTTCCACTTCCGTCACTGCGCAACCTGGCATAGATGACAGTAGGATACGACGTAGAGCATTACCTAGTGTGTGACCAAAGCCACGCTCTAGCGGCTCAAGAGTTACTTTTGCATGCGTCGATGTGACTTGTTCTATGTCAACAAGACGTGGCTTAAGAAATTCTGTTACAGAACCCTGCATTGTGTCCTCTCTTTAGTTTAGTTTTACTTAGAGTAAAACTCGACGATCAGATGTACGTTGATATCTGCAGACAAATCTGAACGTTCTGGTAGACGCTTAAATGTGCCTTCCATTTTGTTATTGTCTACTTCGATCCAAGTTGGCAGTTCGCGTTGAGCTGCAATTTCCAAAGCAGCTTTAATACGAACTTGATTTTTCGCTTTTTCACGAACACTGACTACATCATTAGCAGTAATGTTGTAAGAAGGAATGTTAACCACTTTGCCGTTAACTAAGATCGATTTGTGACTTACCAACTGACGAGATTCAGCGCGTGTAGCACCAAGACCCATACGGTAAACCACGTTATCGAGACGACCTTCTAAAAGTTGAAGCAGGTTTTCACCTGTATTACCTTTTAGACGCGCCGCTTCTTTATAATAGTTACGGAATTGCTTTTCAAGAACACCGTACATGCGACGTACTTTTTGCTTCTCACGAAGCTGAACGCCATAATCTGACAAACGACCGCGACGAGCACCGTGCACGCCAGGAACGTTATCAATTTTACACTTGGTATCAATCGCACGAACACCAGACTTAAGAAACAAGTCGGTACCTTCACGACGACTAAGCTTAAGCTTAGGACCCAAATATCTTGCCATGATCTTTCTCCAGAATACTAATAAACGGCGTTATACGCGACGTTTCTTAGGAGGACGACAACCGTTATGTGGGATTGGAGTCGCATCTACAATATTTGTGATACGAAAACCTACAGCATTCAGAGCACGAATAGTTGATTCGCGACCTGGACCGGGTCCCTTAACCATAACTTCTAGGTTCTTTAGGCCATATTCTTTGGCCATTTCACCACAACGTTCAGCAGCAACTTGTGCAGCAAACGGAGTTGATTTACGAGAACCACGAAAACCAGAACCACCTGCAGTTGCCCATGCTAGGGCATTACCTTGGCGATCAGTAATGGTAACGATTGTGTTGTTGAAAGACGCATGGATGTGCGCTACGCCATCAGCAACTTGCTTGCGTACGCGTTTACGTGCGCGATTTGGTTGTTTAGCCATTGTACTCACCTACCCCGATTATTTCTTGATCGGTTTGCGCGGACCCTTACGGGTACGAGCATTCGTCTTCGTACGCTGACCACGAAGTGGTAAACTGCGACGATGACGTAAACCGCGGTAACAGCCAAGGTCCATTAGACGCTTGATGTTCATTGAAACTTCACGACGTAGATCGCCTTCTACACTGTACTTGGCAACGCCATCACGCAGTAGATCGATCTGCTCTTCAGTTAGTTCACTGATCTTTGTGCTTTCGGCAATGCTCACTTCAGCCAAAATGGCCTTAGAACGAGTCTTACCGATACCATAAATCGCAGTTAAAGCGATTACAGCATGCTTCTGATCAGGAATGTTAATGCCTGCAATACGGGCCACTATTCACTCCTAGTGCTTTTTCTAGAAAAACCGCTGCAAAGCCCGTTTCGGATACGCAGCGGCGATACAACATCTTTTGCATACACAAAAGGTTGGCTGGCTAATGTAGCCAGCCTGCATGAAATTTGCAAGAAAAATTTTCTGCTATTAGCCTTGACGCTGTTTATGCTTAGGCTCACTGCAAATAACGCGCACAACACCGTTACGCTTAATTACTTTACAGTTACGGCAGATTTTCTTAACGGAAGCACGAACTTTCATTACTAAACTCCGTAATTGACAACCTGTTATCGGCCATAGCCTTTCAGATTGGCTTTCTTTAATACAGACTCATACTGTTGAGACATCAAATGTGTCTGAACTTGAGCCATAAAATCCATGATAACTACAACTACGATAAGTAGGGACGTTCCACCAAAATAGAAGCGAACGTTCCATGTAATCATCATAAACTCGGGGATCAGACAGATAAAAGTAATATATAACGCACCCGCTAATGTCAGTCGCGTCATTACTTTATCTATATATTTTGCCGTCTGTTCGCCCGGACGAATACCTGGTATGAATGCACCAGACTTCTTCAGATTATCTGCTGTTTCACGCGGGTTAAAAACCAAGGCCGTGTAAAAGAAACAGAAAAAGATTATCGCCGAAGCATAAAGTATTACATACAGAGGTTGACCCGGACTCAGTGCCAAAGACACATCCGACAACCACCCCATCTTTTCATTTTGCCCAAACCATTGAGCCAAAGTACTCGGAAAGAGAATGATACTTGATGCAAAAATAGCTGGAATTACGCCTGCCATATTAATTTTTAATGGCAAATGAGTACTTTGCGCCGCAAAAACACGATTTCCTTGCTGACGTTTCGCATAGTTCACAACAATACGTCGTTGACCACGCTCCATAAAGACCACAAACGCAATAACAGCAAATGCAATAACAGCAATCAACAGAAGAAGAAGCACGTGCAATTCACCTTGACGCGCTTGTTCTGCTGTCTGTCCGATAGCAGAAGGTAACCCTGCAACGATACCCGTGAAAATTATCAAGGAAATACCGTTACCAATACCTCGCTCTGTGATTTGTTCACCTAACCACATTAAAAACATGGTTCCGGTGACTAAGCTCACAACAGCAATAACGTAAAATCCAAGATCCGGGTTAACAACAAGCCCAGGAATCATACTTGGCAAACCTGTAGCAATACCTATCGCTTGGAAAATCGCAAGTACTAACGTGCCATAGCGGGTATACTGGCTTATCTTTCGACGTCCAGACTCCCCTTCTTTTTTCAACTCAGCCAAAGCTGGATGAACAACCGTTAACAATTGGACAATAATCGATGCCGATATATAAGGCATGATCCCAAGCGCTAAGATTGAAGCACGTTCAAGGGCACCACCAGAGAACATATTAAAAAGTTCTATGATGGTTCCTTGTTGTTGTTCGAACAGACTGGCCAGTACAGCAGCGTCAATCCCAGGAATTGGCACAAAAGAAGCTGCGCGGAAAACCAACAGCGCCCCAACTACAAAGAGCAAACGACTTTTCAGTTCCGTCAACCCACCTTTTGCACTACTTAAACTTTGCCCTGGTTGTTTTGCCATCTGTACTTTGTCCTCGAGCTATATTATTCCTCGATTTTACCGCCAGCAGCTTCAATTGCAGCTTTAGCGCCTTTAGTTACGCGAATCATCTTCACGCTAAAAGAGCGAGAAACCTCACCAGACAATACGATTTTTACAAAACGAATGTCTTTTGTGATGAGATTTGCATTTTTAAGCGTTTCTAAGCTAATCACGTCACCTTCGACTTTTGCTAATTCGCCTAAACGAACTTCAGCTGTAATCAGGCTTTTGCGAGAAGTAAAACCAAATTTTGGCAAGCGCTGTTTCAATGGCATTTGACCGCCTTCAAAACCAGCACGAACAGAACCACCTGAACGTGATTTCTGACCTTTGTGGCCGCGACCACAAGTCTTGCCCAGACCTGAACCGATACCGCGGCCTACACGTTTTTTAGCACGTGTTGCGCCGTCAGCCGGTGACAGAGTATTCAAGAACATAATGATTACTCCTCAACCTTAACCATATAGAAAACTTTATTGATCATACCACGAATACAAGCGGTATCTTCAAGCTCTACAGTGTGGTTAATGCGACGAAGACCTAAGCCACGCAGCGTAGCCTTATGCTTCGGCAAACGACCGATAGAGCTACGAGTCTGAGTTACTTTGATAGTTTTAGACATATTGTATTACCCCAGAATTTCGTTTACAGGTAAACCACGTTTCGCAGCTACCATTTCTGGAGATTTCATACCACTCAAACCTTCAATCGTTGCACGAACGACGTTGATTGGATTGGTAGAACCGTATGCCTTCGCCAGAACGTTGCGAACACCCGCAACTTCTAGAACAGCACGCATCGCACCACCTGCGATAATACCCGTACCTTCAGAGGCTTGTTGCATATACACTTTAGATCCAGTGTGGCGACCTTTTACAGCGTGATGCAAAGTACCGTCATTAAGTGCAAGCGTAATCATGTTACGACGTGCTTTTTCCATTGATTTTTGAATCGCAGCAGGAACTTCACGGGCTTTACCGTAACCGAAACCTACGCGACCATTGCCATCACCGACCACTGTTAGTGCGGTGAAGCTGAAAATACGACCACCTTTAACCGTCTTTGAAACACGGTTAACAGCAATCAGCTTCTCATGCAAATCACTTTGTTGTTTTTCGTTAGCCATCTTTCCGCCTACCTTAGAATTTCAGACCAGCTTCGCGGGCAGCTTCTGCTACAGCAGCTACACGGCCGTGGTATTGAAAACCGGAACGGTCAAAAGCAACTTTCTCGATGCCTTTTTCCAACGCGCGCAGAGCAATAGCTTTACCTACAACTCCAGCAGCATCTTTATTTCCAGTCCCCTTCAGTTGCTCACGGATCGCTTTTTCTACGGTAGAAGCAGCGGCGATTACCTCAGAGCCATTTGATGCAATAACCTGTGCATACACATGACGTGGCGTACGATGTACCACTAAGCGAGTCGCACCCAGTTCAGCAATTTTGCGTCGTGCTCGGGTCGCACGACGGATACGAGCAATTTTCTTATCCATAGTGTTACCTTACTTCTTCTTAGCTTCTTTAGTACGCACGACTTCGTCAGCGTAACGAATTCCTTTACCTTTATAAGGCTCAGGCGGACGGTATGCACGGATGTCTGCGGCAACTTGACCGATCAGCTGTTTATCTGTACTTGTCAGAATAATTTCAGTCTGAGTTGGGCATTCTGCTTGAATTCCTTCAGGAAGAGCGTGCTCAACAGGATGAGAGAAACCCAACGTCAAAGCAATTGCGTTTCCTTTCATTGCAGCACGATAACCTACACCCTTAAGGATCAGTTTTCTTGTAAAACCTTCTGTAACACCAAGAACCATGTTGTTCACTAGTGCACGTGCAGTACCTGCTTGAGCGTTAGCTCTAGCAACACCTTCACGTGGCGCGAATTTCATAGCTCCCTCTTCCTGATTGAGTAACACATCAGAATGGATAACAGAAGTCAATTGACCTTTGGCACCTTTCACTGTGACTACTTGACCGTTCAGATTCACCTCTACGCCAGCAGGAATTACTACAGGTGCTTTTGCAACACGAGACATGTCCTACTCCTTAAGCTACGTAGCAGATGATCTCGCCGCCCAGACCCGCTTTGCGAGCTGCACGGTCAGTCATCAAACCTTTAGAGGTTGATATTACTGCAATACCCATTCCGTTCATCACCATAGGAATCGCATCTTTTTTCTTATAGATACGAAGACCTGGACGGCTTACACGTTGGATTTGCTCGATAACTGGTTTGGTTTCGAAGTACTTTAACGTCACTTCTAACTCAGGTTTAACGTCGCTAACAATTGCGTAGTCAACCACATAACCTTCAGCTTTCAGTAGCTCAGCAATGGCTACTTTTTGCTTTGAAGAAGGCATTTTAACAACAATTTTATTTGCTGTTTGACCATTTCGGATGCGCGTTAGCATATCCGAGATCGGATCTTGCATGCTCATAAGTCTTTACTCCCGTGATTCAATTACCAGCTTGCCTTACGCAGACCTGGAATCTCGCCTTTCATGCAAGCTTCTCGAGTCTTAATACGGCTTAAACCGAATTTACGTAGGTAGCCATGTGGACGACCAGTCTGATTACAGCGATTACGCTGACGAGACTTAGCTGAATCACGCGGTAAAGTTTGAAGCTTAAGGACCGCGTCCCAACGCTCTTCTTCTGAAACGTTAACACTTTTAATTGTCGCTTTAAGAGCAGCACGCTTTTCAGCGAATTGCGCTACAAGCTTGGCGCGTTTTACTTCGCGCGCTTTCATTGATTGCTTAGCCATGTGAGTAACCCTTCACCTTACTTACGAAATGGGAAGTTAAAGGCAGTCAACAGAGCTTGACCTTCCTCATCCGTCGCCGCAGAAGTCGTGATAGTGATATCAAGACCACGAATACGATCAACTTTATCGTAATCGATTTCTGGGAAGATGATTTGCTCACGAACGCCCATGCTGTAATTGCCGCGACCGTCAAAAGATTTCGCACTTACGCCACGAAAATCACGAACACGTGGTAGAGCAATTGAAATCAAACGCTCAAAGAAATCCCACATACGTTCGCCACGTAGGGTTACTTTACAGCCGATTGGATAGCCCTCTCGGATCTTAAAGCCAGCAACAGATTTACGTGCTTTCGTAATAAGCGGCTTCTGACCTGAAATAATGGTCATATCAGACGCTGCATTTTCTAGCAGTTTTTTATCGTTAATAGCTTCGCCCACACCCATATTGAGTGTGATCTTTTCGATCCTTGGGACTTGCATGATACTCTTGTAATCAAACTCTTTAACGAGCCCTTGTACAACAGTCTCTTTGTAGTAATCATGCAGTTTCGCCATAGTACTACTCCAAATTACTTAATAGATTCGCCACTCGATTTGAAGAAACGGACTTTTTTTCCATCTTCAATTCGAAAGCCTACACGGTCTGCTTTTCCAGTTGCTGCGTTGTATAGACCCAGGTTAGAAACATCAATCGCAGCTTCTTTTTCTACGATTCCGCCAGATATACCCATTGCTGAGTTTGGCTTTTGATGTTTCTTGACCAAGTTAATGCCTTCAACGATGGCTTTACCAGTAGTCAGAACTTTATTTACTTTACCTTTCTTACCTTTGTCTTTACCAGTAAGAATGATAACTTCGTCGTTACGACGGATTTTAGCTGCCATTTTAGCGCTCCTTACAGAACTTCAGGCGCTAGTGACACGATCTTCATGAACTTATCGCCACGAAGCTCACGTGTCACAGGACCAAAGATACGAGTACCGATGGGTTGCTCAGTCGTGTTATTCAACAATACACAAGCATTTCGGTCGAAGCGTATGACTGAACCGTCTGGACGGCGTACGCCTTTGCGGGTGCGAACTACAACTGCCTTCAGAACATCACCTTTTTTAACTTTACCGCGTGGGATTGCATCCTTTACGGTAACTTTGATGACATCGCCGATATGGGCGTAGCGACGGTGTGAACCACCCAGCACCTTAATACACATTACACTGCGAGCGCCAGAGTTATCGGCTGCATCCAGCATACTTTGCATTTGGATCATGGTTAGTGCTCCGCTGGTTATTACAACTTGACTCATTTCGAGCCGTGCCACCTTATTTTCACAAGGGCGGCGAATAATAACACTATTTTTTGTTTATGTGTAGATAAAAAGCAAACGGTCCCAACTGGAACCGCTTGAATTTTATAACCTGTCGGAAAGTGCCTTACAGGCGAGCTTTCTCAACAACGCCAACTAATGTCCAAGACTTAGTCTTAGAGATTGGACGGCACTCACGGATCTCAACGGTATCGCCTTGTGCGCACTCGTTTTTCTCATCGTGAACATGCAGTTTTGTCGTTTGACGTACAAACTTACCATAAATGGGGTGTTGTACGAAACGCTCAATTGCAACAACAATAGACTTATCGCCTTTGTCGCTGATTACACGTCCTTGTTGAGTTCGGATTTTCTCGCTCATTATGCTTTGCCCTTCTCGTTCAGAACGGTTTTAACACGTGCGATATCGCGACGAACGATCTTCAGAGTATGAGTTTGTTGAAGTTGACCTGTCGCTGTTTGCATGCGCAAATTAAATTGCTCACGAAGCAGACCAAGCAGTTCAGCGTTCAGTTGCTCAACATTCTTCTCACGAAGTTCTTGTGCTTTCATCACATGACCGCCTTAGTTACGAAAGTGGTTTTTACTGGTAACTTACGTGCAGCAAGGTTAAATGCTTCACGAGCCAGTATTTCAGAAACACCGTCCATCTCGTATAACATTTTACCAGGCTGAACTTGTGCAACCCAATAACTAACAGAACCTTTACCTTTACCCTGACGAACTTCCAGTGGCTTGGTTGTGATCGGCTTGTCTGGGAAAACACGGATCCAGATTTGACCCTGACGTTTAATATGACGTGTCATTGCACGGCGAGCAGCTTCAATCTGGCGAGCAGTTAGACGACCACGACCAACAGCTTTAAGACCGAAAGTACCGAAGCTTACGTCAGTACCGCCTGCAAGACCGCGGTTACGACCTTTAAAAGCCTTGCGGAACTTAGTACGTTTTGGTTGAAGCATCGATAGACTCCTTACTTACGGCCTTTACGCTGCTTCTTAGGCTTGTCAGCCTTTGGCTCTACTGCATTAGCAGCCGGCATACCGCCTAGAACTTCACCTTTGAAGATCCAAACTTTAATACCGATTACACCATAAGTGGTGTGAGCCGAAGAAGTTGCGTAATCAATGTCAGCACGAAGGGTGTGTAGTGGCACACGGCCTTCACGGTACCATTCGGTACGCGCGATTTCAGCGCCGCCTAAACGACCGCTTACTTCTACTTTGATACCCTTAGCGCCAAGACGCATTGCATTTTGTACCGCGCGCTTCATAGCACGACGGAACATCACACGACGCTCTAGCTGAGATGCGATACTGTCACCCACTAATTGAGCATCAAGCTCTGGTTTACGTACTTCTGCAATGTTGATTTGTGCAGGTACACCAGCGATTTGAGCCACTCGAGCGCGCAGTTTTTCTACGTCTTCGCCTTTCTTACCGATAACAACGCCTGGACGAGCGGTGTGAATAGTCACACGGATGCTCTTTGCAGGACGCTCGATAACGATACGAGAAACAGACGCTTTTAACAGTTCTTTTTTCAAAAACTGACGAACCTTGAAATCACCATCAATGTTATCAGCGAAATCTTGGCTGTTAGCAAACCAAGTGGAATTCCATGGTTTACAAATACCAAGACGAATTCCATTAGGATGTACTTTTTGACCCATTGCTTTCTCTCCTCGTCTCTTAGCGGTCTGCGACAACAATGCTGATGTGGCTAGAACGCTTCAAGATGCGATCGGCACGGCCTTTAGCACGAGGCATAATTCGCTTCATGACAGGACCTTCGTCAACGAAGATTTTAGCAACGCTCAAATCGTCGATATCTGCACCTTCGTTATGCTCAGCATTCGCGATAGCAGAATCCAGAACTTTCTTTATTAGTTCAGCCGCTTTTTTGTTGCTGAACGTTAGAATTTCTAGTGCTTGTGCTACGTTCTTACCGCGCACCTGGTCTGCAACCAAACGTGCTTTCTGAGGCGAAATACGAGCAAAGCGATGTTTAGCAATAGCTTCCATATCTCAGCTCCTTAGCGCTTCTTCGCTTTCTTATCAGCAGCATGACCGCGATAAGTACGTGTGGGTGCAAATTCGCCTAACTTGTGACCGATCATTTCATCAGTGATGAAAACAGGCACATGTTGACGACCATTATGGACAGCGATGGTCAAACCGATCATTGTAGGAATGATCATTGAACGACGGGACCAAGTCTTTACAGGCTTTTTGTCTCCGCTTTCCACCGCTTTCTCTACCTTCTTCAGCAAGTGCAGGTCAATAAATGGACCTTTCTTGAGAGAACGTGGCATGGCGTATCCTCTTTAAAAATTACTTGTTACGACGACGTACAATGTACTTGTCGGTACGCTTGTTCTTGCGGGTTTTGTAGCCTTTTGTTGGCATACCCCAAGGTGATACTGGATGACGACCGCCCGAAGTACGACCTTCACCACCACCGTGTGGGTGATCCACTGGGTTCATTGCTACACCACGTACGGTTGGACGAACGCCTCTCCAACGTGTTGCACCAGCTTTACCCAATTCACGCAGCATGTGCTCCGCATTACCCACTTCACCGATGGTCGCACGACCTTCAGAAAGAACTTTACGCATTTCACCGCTACGCAAACGAATTGTTACGTAAGAACCATCGCGAGCGACGATTTGTACATAAGCACCCGCTGAACGTGCTAACTGAGCACCTTTACCAGGCTTCAGTTCAACGTTATGAACGGTGGAACCAACAGGGATGTTGCGCATCGGTAGGCAGTTACCTACTTTTATCGCTGCATCAGGACCTGATTGGATAGGATCACCCGCTTTCAGACCTTTTGGTGCAATGATATATCGACGCTCACCGTCTGTGTATAAAACCAGTGCGATATTCGCGCTGCGGTTTGGATCGTATTCAAGACGCTCTACTTTCGCAGGAATCCCGTCTTTATTACGTTTAAAGTCAATCAAACGGTAATGTTGCTTATGACCACCACCGATATGACGCACGGTAATACGACCGTTGTTGTTACGACCACCAGATTTCTGGTTTTTTTCTAGTAAAGGGGCGTAAGGCTTACCTTTGTGCAGGTCAGCGTTAACAACTTTAACAACATGACGACGACCCGGTGAAGTAGGCTTACATTTAACAATTGCCATTTTTTATTACTCCTCCGTCTTACTCAGCGCCGCCAGTAAAGTCGATGTCTTGACCTGGCTTCAAGATAACGTACGCTTTTTTCACGTCTGAACGACGGCCTTGGCGTGCACCTTGACGCTTAGTCTTGCCCTTAGTGATAAGGGTATTTACAGACATAACTTCAACTTCGAGTAGTTTCTCAACTGCAGCTTTGATCTCTTTTTTAGTTGCATCTTTCAGTACTTTGAAAACGATAGTGTTACCGTTTTCAGCAGCCATCGTTGCTTTTTCAGAGATGTGCGGAGCACGCAGAACTTTAAGGATACGCTCTTCAGTGATCATCCCAGCATCTCCTCAACTTGCTTAACTGCAGCGGAAGTCATTACAACTTTGTTGAAAGCAATCAGGCTAACAGGATCAATACCCGCCACATCGCGTACGTCAACCTTATAAAGGTTACGAGCAGCAAGGAATAGATTCTCATCTACTTCAGCTGTTACGATAAGCGCTTCTGTTAAATCAAGTTCTTTCAACTTAGCAATTAATGCTTTAGTTTTAGGTGCTTCAACTGAGAAGGTATCAACAATGATCAAACGATCTTGACGAACCAATTCAGAAAGAATGCTCTTAAGAGCACCACGGTACATCTTCCTATTCACTTTCTGGCTGTGGTCTTGTGGACGAGCTGCGAAAGTGACACCACCCGAGCGCCATAATGGGCTACGGATTGTACCTGCACGGGCGCGACCAGAACCTTTCTGACGGAATGGTTTAGCACCACCACCGCGAACGTCTGAACGCGTTTTCTGAGCACGAGTACCTTGGCGAGCACCAGCTGCATATGCAACGACTACCTGGTGGACCAGAGCTTCGTTAAACTCACGCCCGAAGGTAGTTTCGGAAACAGTCAGCGCATCAGCGCCTTTTACTACCAATTCCATACTATCTCCTCGACGTTACATTTTAACAGCGGGTTTGACGATCACATTGCTGCCAGTCGCGCCTGGTACTGCACCTTTAATAAGAAGCAATTTGCGCTCAGCGTCAACACGAACGATCTCGAGGTTTTGAACAGTTACTTGCTCATCACCCATATGACCTGCCATTTTTTTGCCTTTGAATACGCGACCTGGAGTTTGGCATTGACCAATAGAACCAGGAGCACGATGAGACAAAGAGTTACCGTGGGTCATATCTTGAGTGCGGAAATTCCAACGCTTAATTGCGCCTTGGAAGCCCTTACCTTTTGATGTACCCGTAACGTCGACTTTTTTAATTTCAGAGAAAAGATCGACATTCAATTCAGAACCGACCACAAACCCTTCGGTATTTTCCGAACGGAATTCCCACAAACCACGGCCCGCTTGAACACCTGCTTTAGCAAAGTGACCCGCTTCTGGCTTCGTTACACGGCTTGCTTTTTTTACACCCGTTGTGACTTGAACAGCCGAATAACCATCAAGTTCGTAAGTACGAATTTGAGTTACACGGTTTGTTTCTACTTCAACAACGGTGACTGGAATTGATACGCCATCTTCAGTGAAGATGCGAGTCATACCCACTTTACGACCGACTAGAGTATTCATTACCTAATTCCTCTCTTAACCCAGGCTGATTTGAACATCAACGCCCGCAGCAAGGTCAAGACGCATCAGAGCATCAACAGTTTTATCTGTTGGTTCAACGATGTCGATCAAGCGCTTGTGAGTACGAATTTCATACTGGTCACGTGCATCTTTATTGACGTGCGGAGAGATAAGAACGGTAAAACGCTCTTTACGCGTTGGCAGTGGAATGGGTCCACGAACCTGCGCGCCAGTGCGCTTAGCGGTTTCTACGATTTCCGCTGTAGACTGATCGATCAAACGGTGATCAAAAGCCTTCAGGCGTATACGGATACGTTGGTTCTGCATTAACAGAGCTCCAGATAAAAAATTACACAAACAATATCGCCACTTGACTTCATTAAAACGAAGAAATGCCGATTGATTTATGTGAAACCGTAGTATCAAAATCTGATACATTGTCAGTCATTTTCCCATAGAGGTAAAAACGACTGCGAACATAAGCGGAGTTTACATTACCGACTTTTTTAGGCTGTACCTAAAAAGTCTTCCTCCTGTGCTCATTGGTTCACAAACTGCACTTACAAAAGCATTTACTCTTCGGCAGAGCACGCATTATACCCATCGCACTCTTCATTGCAAGCAATTAGCACAAAGAAAAAATTGATGTAAGAAAACATCAATTTAAGACTATATAAAAGACAAAATACTCAATTAAATGAATGCAATTAAATTGTATTCATTTCAAAAGCACATTGTTAGACTGCTAAAAAAACATCTGCAACCAACTTTGGCTTAATTATTTAACTCGCCAATTACTAATTGACCAATCAAAGCCGAGATAAAACACATATGACTTTAAAAATAATGACTTATAACACCGATATGCGCGGCTCAGATGCAGGGAACATAGTGTCACGTGTCAATTGTATGGCTGGGTTCGTACAAGAGGAGAAACCAGACATAATCTGTTTACAGGAATGTGGTAGTCCTGCCCAACCACTACTTACAGAAATTGAAATTATTGGAGGTGGGTATCGAACTATTATTGGTGACAGAGATCTTGTCACGCTCATTTCAAACAACATACAAGTACTTTCAGTCGATAACGTCAAATTTGCCTTTAACGTTAGAGGAGGAGCACCCGTTTTTACTAAAGGCACGCTCATTGGAAAAGGTTTTGCTATACTTAAGCTAATAAAACAAGATTTTATGAGAGGAGAGACATTTTCTCTTGTAAATGCTCATTTAGACCCCCACTTAAAAAACCATGGCAATCGATTGACCGAATTTGCAAAAATAGCACATTTCCAAAACATCTCAGGATGTAGCATTAAAATTATCGCCGGAGATTTAAATGAACCTGATGGAGAATCTCTCGGGAGGCCTCATGGCTATTTAGTCGATAAGGTGAACATGATAACCCATCATCACGGGACTAATTTACGCAGGAAATCTAAAAATGCTCCATTACGAAAAGATTGGGTTATGGTAAGTGGTGCATCTTTCGTCCCAGATAGTATAAAAACAACCAGAATAAAATTCGAATCAACATCAGGCTGGATTGAAGATGTATCAGATCACAGTCCAGTCACAACTACTATAATCTAATGTCCTCAGCTCTCTTTCTCGATCCGAAATATAAAGATACTTTTATGCAAAATTGTAGGTTTTGCGAGCAGAGAAGATGAACGTATTTTAAAAACGTGCGTTCATTTAACATTAAATAAGCATACCAAATTCTCTCTTGCGTGCATATGTGCGTGCATATGTGCGTGCATATGTGCGTGCATATGTGCGTGCATATGTGCGTGCATATTATCAGACCGAACGCTAAAATAATAAAGACAC
>CAMRBZ010000058.1 GCA_947040595.1 uncultured Enterovibrio sp.
TTTTGAAATTGAGGTTTTTTCGCACAATTTTTGATAACATCTCTTATCAGTACCATACAGAAAAAAGCCTCAGTCACATATATGAGCCATGACCCACTTTTATTAGGATGCAGTGATATGAATGCAGGCTCCATTTACACCATCAAAAAACACCCAAAATTGTTTCATCGCTTTCCATCTATAAGGCAATCCCATACGCTGGATGCTCGTTACGGTGTTTGGCTTCTTTTTGGGCCTCTTGTTTCTCAAGTCCATCTCAATGCGCTTTCAGATTTGTATGGTTATGCCATGAAGCCTCTGACTGCGTGGAATGTCGGTCCATACGATGTCTTATTGATGCGGGGGGAGTTAACGCTTGAATGTGTGCGTTTATGTGATCTGTTAGGCCTTGATTGTGCGTGTTTGAATAAGCTCCCCGTTTTGTTTGAGCCGGGCATCGCTTTGTTTGATATGGACTCGACCGCCATCCAAATGGAATGCATTGATGAAATAGCAAAGATTGCAGGAGTGGGTAAAAAGGTGGCCGATTTAACGGAGCGCGCGATGCTAGGAGAGCTTGATTTTGAAGAAAGTTTAAGGGCCAGAGTGGCGACCTTAAAAGGCACGGATGAAAAGGTATTGGATCTTGTGAAAAAGAAATTAAAGTACACGCCGGGCATGAGGCAGTTGACGGCTTCTTTACAAGCACGGGGCTGGCGAATTGCGCTCGCATCTGGCGGGTTTACTTTTTTTTCTGATTTCTTGAAAAAAGACTTGTCCCTTGATTTTTCTAGCGCGAATCAGCTGGAAATAAAAAAAGGAAGGTTAACAGGGTGTCTTATTGGAGAGCTTGTGGATGCCCAATCTAAAGCTGATATCTTGTATCAATTATCAGAGCGTTATGAGATCCCGATGACCAATACTTTGGCGGTGGGGGATGGGGCGAATGATTTGTCTATGATGTCTGTCGCTGGGCTTGGGGTAGCCTACCATGCGAAACCAAAAGTAAAAGAAGCGGCTCAAGTTTCCGTGTCTCATGCTGATTTAGGCGGGGTGCTTTGTGTGCTGTCAGCTTCTTTACTGTATAAGCGCCTGTCTTGGTGAAAAAAGCAGACTTTTCATCGAGTGAGGGCTTCATGTTTTCGTCTCCTTTGACCTTGTCTGGGTGTTGGCTGCACTTGTTTTCCAATCAGATAGTCTCTTCTATGCTCAAGGGTTTTATGCCCCTCGCCTTTGAAGCTGCGTGAGTGTTGGCTAGGCTCGCATCCAAGTACATGCTCCATTTATGCTCAGGGGCGTCACTCGCTTGGCGCAGGCGCGCATCTTCAATTCCTTTGGGTGTTAGGTGATGTTTAAACGGAGTAAAACCTCATCGGTAATCTCTGAAAGTTCTCCGTAAATGCACAGTTTGTTCATTTCAATTTCGATACGTTTTAATTTTGATGCAGAGATATTATGCAGGCTTAAAAAATCTTCAAGATGTAACTCTTGTTCAATTTCTTTTAAGGGTTGCATCCAATTTCTAATTGCAAAAAACCGCCCATTTTCTCTTGCTCTTTTTATAAAATCGATGCGTTCATTAAATGAAGAAAACATCTCTAATTTTTTTTGAGTGATTTTAATTATTTGGTCGTCTTTTATTTCAACTGCAAAGTAGAATTCGTGTTGAATCTTATTTTCTCTCTTTGTTTTTCTTAAAATAGGATTGACCAGCGTTGTGATGTCTTCATCAAAAAAATGCCGAAGAGACATTTTCTTTTCATTTTGATCTATTTGAAGCAGGGATTCAAAGCCTAAAGGCGCCTCGTTTTTAGCGATGGCACTGAGCTGAAGTTCATCGTTTTTAAAGCATAAAAAATAAGGAATAGAGACCAAACGTGTTAATAAAAGGTGTTGTAATGCATGGAGAAAAGAGGCTTCTGGAATCTCTTCATCGTCTATTTTGAGTCTTTTTTTATTGTGTTTTATTAAGCGGTTTAAATATTGACTTCTTATTTCACTGTTTTTATTTTTACTTAAAGAAAGTTTTACTTCTTTTCCATTTTCACTGATGCATATCACGTTATAAGGCACTTCTTGTAGAGGCGCTTTAGGATCACGACGCATTAGATCACTGAATGTCACATTGATTTCTTGCGCGCGTAAACCTGTAAATCCTGTAGAGAGAGAAAGAGACAGGCCGTGAGGAGAGAAATCAATACTTTGAGCTGAGAAGTCCCCTTTTATTGGATGGGTGAGGGTGGTCGCTGTTTTATGTTTATACCTTGTTTCTTTTCGTTGAGGTAAAAGCAAGGTGGTGATGCTTTTTGCTGTGCTGACTTGGGCACGGGGATGCACATAAGGTTTAAAGGTTTTGAGTGAATGGGCTGTATTTATTTTTGAATTAAAATCCTCCCTTGTTTGTTTTAAAGTTAAATCTTGCAAGAAAGCAACGTGAGTAAGAGGGGTTATTTTTTCTTTTTGTTTTGGAATGAAACTTTGAATTTGTTTGATGTTGTCGTTTGATATTTTCGTCATGGTCAGGCGCAGTATACGCCATGAGCTTTTACGAGATCCGAAGTCGAAAAATAACGTCCGTATTTCGGGGGGGAGGCTTTCAGGGACAGCAGAAAAAAAGTAGGTTTTATCCGCGTGTGGGTGTGTGAAGCAATAAATTAAGGTTTCAATGCGCTTCTTTTCTTTGTATTTCAGTTGGTTTAAGCGTTCTTTTGAAAATAAGCGGTGGATCACCAATAAATTGCGTTCGTCGTGCCAGTAGTTCCAAAGATCTTTATTTTCGTTTGTTAACAGGCTGAATTTAAGCTCCTGATCACTGAAAAACAGGGGTAAAGACGGGGTTTGAGACAGAAATATTTGTTCATAACATTGTGTTCGTAAGAGGAAGAGTTTGTCTTCATTTTCAATCGCTGCTTTTTTAGCGCCCTTTTCATTTATTTTTTTGATGAGTTCTTTTATCACCTTGGTTTTCGTAATAAGTTGCAAGCTTAAGCGCTGAAAGTGATCTCTTGCATGGTTCATTTCTCGGCTGATCAACTGGTATTGAATGCCAGAAGAAAATCCGTCCAGTTTGAATTCCTCTTTTAACTTAGGGAAAAAAAACGTCAGTATGTCTCCTTTTTCATATTGAAAAGAGGCGGGCATTTTAGCGCGTAGACCCGAGCTTGAAATATCCAACATGCTTCCATGCACTTCCATGTCATTGGATAAAAAAGCCTGAACAGGGCTTGAAATCTGAATGCGAAGTTCTGAACGAGTGAGTCTTTTTCCAAAACAAAGAGGATAAGTTTCATTTTGATTTTTAAGGGCGTTTTCGTTTTTAGGTTGTTTTCGAAGCAGGCGGTAGTTGTTGGGGGTTTGTTGTAATTCTTCCCATAATCCAAGGGTTATTTTATTTTGATAAATATCAAGGCGTCGATAATAAAGATTGATGGCCACATCATCAAGCCAGTGGGTTTGGCCGTGAAGCTCATAGGGAAAACATTCTCCGGCCACTTTTCCTCTTAAATCGATTCTTTTAAGACAAGGTGCCATAAGACGATTAATTTCCATCTTAATCATCAGTTGTTGGGGCTTTGTGCTTGTTGGAAGTAAAGTTTTTAGGCGAGCGTCCAGTTCATCAGTTTGATGCAAAGGGAGGAGTTGCTCTAAGAGTAATTTGTTAAGGTCCTTCATAGAAAAAAATCTGATAGGATCGGAATTCTTATTATGGATGAAGTTGTCTCATAATGAAGGATTTTTATTTCTAATTGTGAACAATAACCGAGCCATATTGTGCTTTCGATTTATCTTTCTCAGGGGTTTTAATGTCTAAAACGAAACGCGCTTACGTTTGTAATGATTGCGGTGCTGATTTTCCTCGATGGCAAGGACAGTGCTCAGCCTGTACCGCTTGGAACACAATAACCGAAGTCCGTTTATCTGCTTCTCCTCAGGTTGCCCGTACTGAAAAATACGCAGGTTTTGCAGGGACCGTGGATTCAAAAGTGCAAACACTTTCTGACATCGATTTGCAAGATGTCCCTCGTTTTTCCAGTGGTTTTAAAGAGCTAGATCGCGTATTAGGTGGGGGGATTGTGCCGGGGGCTGCGATATTAATCGGTGGAAATCCAGGAGCGGGAAAAAGTACCCTTCTTTTACAAGTGATGTGTTGGCTTTCAAGCCAGGTTTCGGCCTTGTATGTGACGGGGGAAGAATCTTTACAGCAAGTGGCGATGCGGGCTGAGCGACTGAGATTGCCCAAAGAGCATTTAAAAATGCTGTCTGAAACCAATGTAGAAAAAATTTGCCAAATTGCACGGCACGAGAAACCCAAAATCATGGTGATCGATTCGATTCAAGTGATGCATTGTGCTGATGTTGCATCGGCCCCGGGGAGTGTGTCGCAAGTTCGAGAGTCGGCGGCCGTTTTAACACGCTACGCGAAAACGCACAATGTCGCCATTTTTATGGTGGGGCATGTGACCAAAGATGGCACATTGGCAGGCCCAAAAGTGTTAGAGCATTGTGTGGATTGCTCTGTTTTATTGGATGGCTCCAGTGACAGTCGATACCGAACATTGCGAAGCCATAAAAATAGATTTGGAGCGGTGAACGAGCTTGGTGTTTTTGGGATGACCGGGCAGGGGCTTCGAGAAGTGAATAATCCCTCCGCCATTTTTTTAAGCCGGGGCGAAGAAGAGACGGCGGGAAGCTCTGTTGTGATCATTTGGGAAGGCACACGCCCTCTTTTGGTTGAATTACAAGCCTTGGTGGATTACAGCCAGTTGGGTAACCCGAGGCGTGTCTCTGTTGGACTCGATCAAAACAGATTGGCTTTATTGCTTGCCGTGCTGCATAAACATGGCGGTCTACAAATGTCCGATCAAGATGTTTTTGTGAATGTGGTCGGTGGCGTGAAAGTCACGGAAACAAGTGCAGATTTGGCTTTACTTTTGGCCTTAATTTCAAGCTTTAAGGCCCGCGCATTGCCACGAGATTTGGTGGTTTTTGGTGAAGTGGGGCTTGCGGGGGAAATTCGGCCTGTTCCAAGCGGACAAGAGCGCCTCATGGAGGCTTTGAAACACGGTTTTAAACGGGCGGTGGTTCCTATAGCCAATGCACCTAAAAAAGAGATTGAAGGGATGAAAGTGTATGGTGTGAGCAAACTTTCAGATGCCTTGGCTGTATTGGAAGATTTTTAAGGCGCATCTGCAAAAAGACGGATCTCATCTTTTCGAGGTTATTTCTTTTAATCGGTTAATTCTCTCAGTTCTCTTTGTAAAATGGCTTCATTGCCCACATTGAGTTCGATAAGGCGTTTGAGGTGGCTTGCGCTGTTGAGGTCTATGTGAGTGATTTCAAATCTCAAATGTTCAACGTTCTCTTGCTTTAATCTGAGAATCAAATCGATATATATTTCAGATTCATTAAGCTGGAAATGAACAAGATACTCTTTATTGTTGCCTTCTTTCCAGTTTTTGGGTGTTTTAAGTAAAGCGCCTTTCAGGGATAAATCTAAAATATGAGTCTGCCAAATCACAGCATTTTGTGTAATGGTTGCGGGGGTTTTATAAATGATCCGAGAAAACTTTCTGCGTTCAGGCATGATACATCTCCCTTATTTGATTTATTAAAAGTGTAGGTGAACGGCGTTTATATACCTAAAAAACAGAGGCATTCTCGCGGAAAAAATCCTCTTCATCTTGCTTGGGTTGCCTGTTTTTCTTTGTATTTTTGCTTTTTTTGAATTGACTCTTTTGTTTATCACTCTTTAATGGATTGCCTTTTTTCTCTCTTTTATTTTAGTGCTTGGTGTTTTTTTGAAATGAAGGGGGGAGAGGATGATTTTAAACGGCAGGCTTAACATAAAAAGGATCACCGAGGTGATCCTTGAAGGGGGGGGGCTGGATTATTTAGAGATGCGTTTGTATTTCATGCGGTGCGGCTCCGCGGCTTTTGCTCCTAGAGTCAGTTTTAGCCATTCTCTGTATTCTGTGTAGTTTCCTTCAAAGTAATTGACTTGCCCTTCATCCCGGTAATCGAGAATATGGGTTGCGATACGGTCAAGGAACCAACGGTCATGGGAAATGACCAAGGCGCAGCCAGGAAATTCCAGTAGGGCTTCTTCCAGTGCGCGCAAGGTTTCAATGTCTAAATCGTTTGTCGGTTCATCGAGCAGAAGCACGTTGCCGCCCGCTTTGAGCAACTTGGCCAAGTGAACACGGTTTCGCTCTCCGCCAGATAAATCTCCGATGCGTTTTTGCTGATCGCTTCCTTTGAAGTTAAAGCGTGAGCAATAGGCTCTTGCTGGCAACTCAAAATTATTGATGCGGATAATTTCAGCCCCTTCGGAGATTTCTTGGTAAATGGTATTGCTGTCAGTCATGCTGTCACGAAATTGCTCAACAGACGCCAATTGCACGGTATCGCCAAGCTCAATGGTGCCGCTGTCGGGGGTTTCTGTGCCGCTCAGCATTTTGAATAAGGTCGATTTACCCGCGCCGTTGCCCCCAATGATCCCGACAATGGCCCCTTTAGGGACACTGAATGAAAGAGAATCAATCAAAAGGCGATCACCGAAAGATTTCGTCAAGTTTTTCACTTCAATGACTTTGTCACCTAAGCGCATGCCGGGTGGTATAAAAAGTTCATTGGTTTCGTTGCGTTTTTGGTGCTCTGTGTTGTTCAATTCTTCAAAGCGGGCCATGCGGGCTTTTGATTTCGCTTGGCGGCCTTTCGGGTTTTGACGGACCCATTCAAGCTCTTTTTCTATGGTTTTTTGACGGGCGCTTTCTGAGGAGGATTCTTGTTGCAAACGTGCATCTTTTTGTTCCAGCCAAGAGGTGTAATTGCCTTCCCATGGGATCCCTTCACCGCGATCCAGTTCTAAAATCCAGCTCGCGGCGTTATCAAGAAAGTAGCGGTCATGGGTAATGGCCACAACGGTGCCGCTGTAATCGACAAGAAAACGTTCTAACCATCCAACGGATTCTGCGTCTAAATGGTTGGTGGGTTCATCAAGAAGGAGCATGTCTGGTTTTTCGAGTAAAAGACGACAAATCGCGACGCGGCGGCGCTCTCCCCCAGAAAGAATTTTCACTTTTGCATCCCAATCAGGAAGGCGTAAGGCATCGGCTGCGCGCTCAAGGGTATTTTCTAGATTGTGCCCATCTTTTGCTTGGATTAACGCTTCCAGTTCACCTTGTTCTTTTGCGAGGGCATCGAAATCAGCATCAGGCTCTGCGTAAGCACTGTAAACGGCATCTAAACGTGATAATGCGGTCGCCACATCGGCAACTGCTTCTTCTACGGTTTCACGCACGGTTTTTTCTTCGTCAAGTTTCGGCTCTTGGGGTAGATACCCGACCTTAATCCCTGTTTGTGCTCTCGCCTCGCCTTCAATGTCCGTGTCAATGCCGGCCATGATCCGAAGCAGAGTTGATTTGCCAGAACCGTTTAAGCCTAAAACGCCTATTTTGGCTCCTGGAAAGAAACACAAGGAAATGTTTTTTAGAATTTGACGTTTTGGGGGAACGATTTTCCCAACCCGTGACATGGTGTAAACGTATTCAGCCATTTTGTTTGTGCTCTGTTGATTTAAAAAAGATATTCTAACCGTTAACCCATTCTGCATGAAGGGTAAGATCTTGAATGTTTACTCTGGATATTTGAAGATGCTGGCAGGTATACCCAAAGGAATTGAAGATGCGCGCTTGAGGCAAGCGAGTGAGGCCCCTGAGCCTTGATGGACTCTGTGATTGAGCTGAACGAGCGTAGCCAACACCCAGGCAGCTTCAAAGGCGACGGCTATAGATGTAAAAACGAGATTGAAATTGACAATATTAGGGAAAAGAAGGCTTTATTTTTAATGGATTAGGAACAGTCATCAAAGTAATGCTCTTGACAGAAGACAGGGCAATAATGAAAGTGCCAATTCGGCCATTCCGAACTTGCTCATCGAAAAAGAAGCCTTTAGGATTGAGATCAACTTACTGATAGACAATGAAAATTTATTTTTTATTTTGATGAAACAATATTACATCAAATATGTCTCTATTAATATGTGCCTCTTTGTTTCGTATTGAGGTGTCCAGTAAAAATACATGAATTTAAAAATACCCCCATTCCTGCGTTTTACATTTTTATTTAAAAGCTTTTGCGTCTTTGTATGCAGACCTTGTGTTTTTTTTATGTTTGACTAAGGGGCGTGTTATGTAAACGAATTGGAATGAAAAAGAAAATAAGGATGTCTTAGAGCTCAGTATTGAATGAGATGGATACACTAATCGCTGCGAATAATAAAAGATATTTTGATATGAATTTAAAAGAACAGCTTATGGGGATCATCTCTCTTTTCTCAATGATGACGTTTCCTGCGATTGCATTGAGTATGGATGAGCAGAGGACTCAGTATGAAGCGGCTATTACTGCTATTGAAAACAAAGATTTAGATACGTTTAAAACCTTAAAAGCAGATTTGACAAAATACCCTCTTTATCCTTATCTCGCTTATCGACAGATCACACAAGAGCTTGATAAAACGAGTACTGCGCAATTATTAGAATTCGAAAAAAAATACAAAGATTTGCCTTTTATACACACAGTAAGAGCGCGCTACATACAGAAATTAGAAAAAGAAGAAAACTGGAAGGTTTTGTTGTCTTTACAAAAGACCCCACTGAGAGCCGAAAGACATCAGTGCAATTATTATTATGCCAAAAGTCAGGTCGGAGATGAGGCGGGCGCCCTGAAAGGGGGGAAATCTCTCTATCTTTCTGGTGCTTCAATTGACAGTGCTTGTGATAAATTATTCAGTTGGATGAAAGAAAAAGGGAAAATCACGGATGATTTGAATGTTGAACGTATGTTATTGGCTTTTGAGCGAGGCCGCAGTAAGTCTTTATTACGCTATTTACAAAAGCAGTTAACAGAAAAGTCCGCCGTCCGTGGGGAGCAAATTATTGCCCTGTCTGATGACCCTTCCTTGGTGGCTGAATTTTCGAAAAAAAGAAAAGTCACGCCGCATAATCAGCGCCTTACCACCACGGCTTTTAAGTCTTTGGTACGAAAAAACAAAGAAGAAGCGGTAAGTCAATTTGCTGTGACAGTAAAAGGACAGCACTTTAACATTAAAGAGCGACAAGAATTAGCCGATTATATTATTCACTTTTTAATGTCAACAGAGGATCCAAAACTGCTGAAGTGGCGTGATCACTGGTTAAGCACGACAAAAAACCAATCCTTATTGGAACGGCGATTTCGCATCGCATTGCTTGAAAATAATTGGAAAGAAATGGAGCGCTGGCTCAATTTCATGTCAGACAAAAAATTGAAAGATCTGACTTGGCGGTATTGGCGTGCAAGAGTGAAATTAGAGAAAGGCGATACTAAAAAAGCAAATGCCATTTTTAAATCCATGCTTGGGGAGCGGCATTTTTACAGTGTGGCAGCGGCAATGCATTTAAATAAAGAAATCAAGGTACCTCAACAAACACTGACGTTAAATTCTAAAAATGTAAATAAATTTCAAGCACCCTTAGGACGTATTAGCGAGCTTCTCAAGGGGGACAAAGTGCCGGAGGCGAAGCGAGAATGGCATTACATCTTATTGCGTTCGAGCACAAAAGAAAAAGCCATGTTAGCCGCATTTGCTTTAGAAAAAAGATGGCACCACCTTTCGGTGCAAGCCACCATCATGGGAAAATTATGGGAACATTTGGAATATCGCTTTCCGATGCCTCATCGCTGGTGGTTTAATTTTTTCAGTAAGGAGCGAGAAGTTTCATTAACAACCTTGCTTGCTTTATCTCGTCAAGAAAGTGCTTTTTACAGTTTGGCGGTTTCTCCTGTGGGGGCGCGCGGTTTGATGCAGCTGATGCCCAGTACGGCAAAAGAAACCTCTGAAAAGTTGGGGCTGACTTACTTAGGAAAAGACAGCTTAAATGATCCAGAAACAAATATTAATTTAGGCAGTGCCTACCTTCGTATGTTACTTGATAGTTTTGATAAGAATCGGATTTTAGCCTTTGCTGCTTATAATGCAGGCCCGAACCGTGTTAAAACGTGGTTAAATCACAGTAAGGGACAGTTGGATGTGATCGCCTTTATTGAGTCGATACCTTTTTATGAAACACGAGGGTATGTTCAAAATGTTCTTATGTATGAAATTTATTACAGAAAATTGCTTGGTTTACCGTTGGAATTTTTGAATAAAGCGGAAATAGCCAGAAACTATTGAATTTATAAATGTATTTCATACTGTAAAATGAGTCATGATATTTTTATTATGAGGTGAGAATGCGTCCAACAGCGGAATACATAAACTGGCAGGATGTGATCCAATTATTACACCGAGCAATAAAAAGTGACAAAGATGAAGCTCTTTTAAATATCTTGTTGACCCATGATGAAAGAATGGCTTTGATTTCAAGGGTCAACATTATTAACGAATTGTTAAAAGGAGATGTCTCTCAGCGCCATTTAAGTCAGATGCTCGGTGTGGGTATTGCGACTATCACACGTGGCTCCAATGAGATAAAGCAACTTAATAAAAAGCAAAAAGAAAACTTGATTGATTTGTTTGAAAAAAAATAACAGTTTCATTCTCTATGCGGCTTTTTTTAACAAATAAAGCCGCATTGTTCTGTTTCAGAATACAAATCTGGATGAATAAAAGGGATCAAGGCTAAAATAAGCGCTTGTTGGTAGACCGTCGTTCGGGTTAGGCAATGATTTGTGAATATTCCAATGGCCCCGCCTTTTTGTTTTATATTTTTTTGTTTAAAAACCTCGTCCATGGCCTCTCCCAGCTCTTTACCTGAAGCGATGGCTTTCAGGATCTGAGGCGGTAAAGGTAAACAGGCGGAACGAGAAAGTCCTTCTTTGTTTTTTGAATGTATGACCATCCACGCAAAAGTACGGTTTTTTTCAATGCCAGCCTCCATGCCGACATAATAATCTGCAACCACTTTTTTTTGTGCGTTTTTAATGCGGTTTCTCGCCCCCTCAAGAGTCTCTTCATTGCTCATCGGTTGTGCTGAAACGCCACTTTCGACAGAAATTGCGTTAAATTCGATCTTCTTATCAGGAAAGACCTCTTGAAAAGCGGCTTTTACCGCGTTAATTTTTGCAATATTTTGGGACGTAATAACAACTTTGAGCATGGTATTTTTCCTAAATGGCTTTTCTGTGCTGGTGAAATTAGATCGTACAGTACTTCTTTAGTCGTGGCTTTTGAAGAGGCTGCTTGGCTGGCTCGGCTTTCAAATCCCAATGACAGGTATAGGTATTTATCCTTTAACATCAAGGTAATACCAATCCCATAAAACATTTGATCATTCTTGCTTGTTAAAATCACCGATAACATCGTTTTGAATTTTTCAATCAGAATAACCTCTTATCGACAATTCACGCCTTGTTCTCAGTGATTTTTCCGGCGCAATTTCTGACTCACGACGTCATGGAATTGGTATAAAAGAGTTACATTTTTGGATTGTTTCCTTGTATGGCGCATCAAGGATAAGTGCACTCTCCTTTAAGAATGAAAGATTGGACAAATAAATCAGGGTGTTCTGATTTTACGGGCGCTTTTAACTTTTGACCTTTTTTTAAAAGGACGTTTTAAAAGACCAGAGATCCAGATAACGTCTTTCTCATCTCGGATTGAATGAACCCCTAAGATCATGCTTTCATGGCCTTTTTCAGGTGCTTCTTTGTAGGTATTAAAGACCCTATCCCACACAGAAAGATTAAAACCAAAATTTGAGTTTTGTTCCTCTATAGAGACGCTGTGATGGATGCGGTGCATATCGGGTGTAACAAAAAAACGTCTAAGCGGCTTGTCTATGAAGAGGGGAAGGGCGAAATTGGAATGATTAAAAAGGGCCATGCCATTTAAAATAACTTCAAATAAAATGACAGCAATAACAGGGGCCCCCAAAAGTGCAATACTTGCAAATTTTATCATCATCGAGATCAACATTTCAACAGGATGAAAACGCGTTCCAGAAGTAATGTCAAGTTCAAGGTCAGTATGATGAACGGCGTGGAAGCGCCCTAAAATAGGCACTTTGTGAAAGAGCAGATGTTGCAGCCAAATGATCCCATCTAAGGCAATGATGGAGAGGATGATCTCAAGCCAAGAAGGAAGGCTTAATTGATGAAATAATCCCATTTTTTCGGAAGCGCACCAAAATGCGAAGCCCGCACTCGCAAAAGGAAAGAGGGCGCGAAGGAGTAAGCTATTCAGTATCATTATTCCTAAATTATTGATCCAACGTTTTATTTTAGGTATTTTCTGTTGACGTTTAGGTTTTTTCCATTCAGCGAAAGCAAAGAGGAGGAAGAGTGAAATAAAAGAAAATAGTCGAAATAATATTTCATTTGATTCAATGTTTGCGAGCATGTTTTTTCCTAGAAAATGCAGCAAGAGAAAGGCTATTTTTGAGGCTATAAAATCCGATTTTAGTTCGATAAGAGCCGAAAAAAACATCCTTCTCGTAAATCTCTTTTTAGGTATAACAAATATTTATCTCTATTTCAGATGATTTTCTTATTTATAAGGTTTTTATACCCCTCCTCTTTGAAGCTGGGTGTTGGCTAGACGCGTTCTCAGCCAAATCACATAGCCCCTCTATGCTGAGGGGCTTCACTTGCTTGCCACAGGCGCGCAACTTGAATTATTTTGAGTAAGATACCCATCCCATTGAACATTTGATCATTCTTGCTTGTTAAAATCACCGATAACATCGTTATGAATTTCTCAATTAGAATATGGCGTTATCGACAATTCACGCCTTGTTTTGCGTGATACTCCGGCGTAATTTCTGACTGACTGTTTAATGGAATGGATATAAGTTAGAAAAGAGGCATCTTATGTTATACCCAAGACACTGGAAGATGCGCGCCTGCGGAAAACGAGTGAAGGCCCTGAGCATAGAGAGACTCTGTGATTGGTCTGAACGAGCGCAGCCAACACCCACGCAGTTTCAAAGGTGACGGGTAATAAGTGGATAAAAGAAGGGTGGGGCATATTGTGATAAGCCGATTTCACGGTCACGTTTCAGCCTCACCTCTAGAAAAAAGACCTGGGCATGAAAAAAGACCACCACTTCATGCATGAAGAGGCGGGGTCCATTATTCTAGAGGTGCTTAGAGGATTTTCGTTTTTTTTCTCTGTAGAAAAATGCCATGTAAAAAAAAACATCTATTTTTCACGAAACAGGAGAGAAAAAAAGAAAAAGGCCTTCTTAAGGCGCGAGATGACTCAAAAAAGTGTTAATGTATGGTTTCAAAAAATTTTGTGCCGGGCTCAAAATCCCCCTCCATGCCAATCAGTAATCCTTTATTATCAAAAATCAGGGTCAGTTCTTTTTGTTTAGCTTTACCGTGTCCGGGTTTTAACCATTGAACAAAATACCAAATGTTAGGGTAACCGACTTCAATCAACATGGGTTGGCCCAATAGAAATTTGACTTGTTCTTTGCTCATACCAAATTTAAGTTCTTGAACTGCGATGGGGTCGATGTAATTTCCTTGATTAATATCTATGCGATGGACCAGTTGGTCCGTAAAAGAGCAGCCTGAAAGACTGACAAGAACAAGTGAGATAGCGGTGATGTGTTTCCAATGCATGGTGGTTTATAGTCTTTTCAAAAGAAGTGAATGATGATAAAGAAGCCGTCGCCAGAAGTAAAAAAAATTTTCATATTTTGTGTCGACTTGTTTAAGACACCCATATTTTAAAAATGTTTCATCTTGTTTAACTTAAGCCGCAATGATTAATTCTTTTGCATTGGCTAATGTGTGCTCTGTAATTTTACTTCCCCCGAGTAATCTTGCAAGTTCTTCTATTCGTGCATTTTTATCAAGTAAGACCATTTGGGTGCTTGTCTTTCCATTTTCAGATGATTTTGTGACAAACATTTGTTGGTGTCCACAACCTGCAACTTGGGGTAAATGTGTCACGCACATCACTTGGGTAGAGTCTCCCAGTTTTCGTAATAAACGTCCCACAATAGCTGCTGTTGGACCGCTGATCCCGACGTCCACTTCATCAAAAATAAGGCTGGGCGTGTCTACTTTTTGTGCAGTAATGACTTGTATGGCTAAGGAAATTCTAGACAGCTCGCCACCCGATGCGACTTTTCCGAGGGCTTGCATGGGTTGACCTGGATTGGTTGAAACAAGAAACTCAATGCTGTTATTCCCAAGAGCGGAGAGCTGTTTTTCGCCTTGAATATCGAGGGCAATATTGAATTTTCCGTGTTGCATACTCAAATCATGCATGCTTTCTGTGATGCGTTGATCCAGCTCTTTTGCGTAATGCGAACGACTTTTGCTCAACGTTTCAGCGGCGCAAAGACAGGATTGATGTGTTTTAGAAAGAGCTAATGTGAGTTGCTCCATTTGATTGTCATTGTCTTGGAGGTTCTCAAGCTCTGAAATCAGGCCTTGGTGCTGGGCGTAAAGTTCTTTAGGTTGAACCTGATGTTTACGCGCAAGGCGCATGATGTTTCCAATCCGATCATCGAGATAAGAAAGACGATTTGGATCCATTTGGATGTTATCTAGGTAGTTATTGATTTCTTGTGATGCTTCTTGAATTTGAATATAGGCATCGTCAAGCATGTGTATGAGATGATCAAATTGGGGGTCCATTGTGGTTAATTCAACCACTTTTTGCCTCGCAATTTGAAGAAGTTGCAGTGCATTTTTTTCTTTAGTGTCGCTCTCACTGTCTTCGCTGAGGGCTTGAAGTGCTTCTTGGCTGCATATTGTAATGTCCCCAGCGTGAGACAAGCGTTTGTGTTCTTCTTCTAGCTCGGGGTATTCATTCTCTCTTAGTGCAAGTTCACTTAATTCATTGACTTGATATTCTAAAAGTTGTTTTTGTGCTTCGAATATTTCTTTGCTTTTTTCTCTGCGTTTTAGTTCGTTATAGGCATTACGCCAATTTTGATAGTGATTGCGCATGTTTTCAAGCAAATCTTGATGCCCTGCATATTGATCGAGCAAGGACAATTGGTATTCATTTTTGATGAGCAATTGGTGCGCGTGTTGACCGTGAATATTGATAAGGTGTTGACCGAGGGTTTTTTGTTGCGACGCTGGCACTGGGCTTCCGTTAATAAAAGCGCGAGAGCGTCCTTCTTTTGTGATAACGCGACGTAAAATACATTCATCGCCCTCAAGAAGCTCATTTTCTTCAAGCCAACGTTTTGCTTCAGGATTTTCTTGTAGATGAAATAAGGCAACAATTTCAGCTTTATCTTCATTTGGACGGATCATGGAAGGGTCAGCGCGATCGCCAAGGCAAAGACCGAGAGCGTCAATTGCAATGGATTTTCCGGCGCCTGTTTCTCCTGTGATCGTGGTCATTCCATGATGAAAATCGAGCTCTAATGCTTTTACAATCGCAAAATTATTGATCTTCATGTGTGCGAGCATAAGTTATACCTGTATCTATTTACACCTGTGCATGCACACAGTATACACTGTGTTTGTGTACAGTAAATATTCACTCCGTTAAAATCATATCCTTTTGTGATAAAGGCTGAAAACATCATGTCAGCTCATGTGTTTTTTAATGCAGATGAATTCAAATTTTATGGGTTTTGATATCCTTTCGCCTTTGAAGTTGCGTGGTTGTTGGCTGCACTCTCTTAGCCCAATCACAGAGGAGATCTCTGCTCAAGGGCTTCGTTTGCTTGCCGCCTACACGCATCTTCAATTCCTTTGGGTATAGTGTCTTTTTTTTGATTGTAAAAATTGCGCTGTATTTAATATTGAAATCTGGTATCTTTAAATGGAAAATATTTCTTTATTTTATTCTTTTTATAAAAAAGTAAATGTATTTAACTAAAAAGAAGCGACTTTTTTTGATGTTAATCTTACTTTTCAATAATAAATAAAGTCTATGCAAATGGATTCTCAGAGATTTATTTAAGTGTTTTTTCTTGGAAGAAAAAACACTTATCCATGAGTTTAATATGTACGGTTGACTTTTAAGTTTGAGTGTTTTTATATATTATATTTTAAAACAAAGGAAAGTGTATCGTTTTCTATGCGAAATTATAGTTTTTATACAGTAAAAGATGCACCCCGCTATCCTGACATGAAAAATGAGTGGCTAAAATGTAATTCAATGCCAGATTTTACATCGTATTTAATGAAAAGTTGTCTTGCAATTAAATGATTCAGTTTTGATAATGGAACAATACGCATGAAGTGCGATACATTAAATTGTTATGCTTAACACATTTATAACGGTCATTATGTATTTTTATTTACTTTCTTAATGTAACTTAAAAGCGTTTTTTGTTGTTTTCTTGAGTTGATTTTGTTGATTTCAAATGTGAGAATTGAAAATAAATTAAAAGGTATTTATAATGAAACCACAAACTGGAAATATACCTAGATATGGCTATGGAATAAAAATTGTAACTGAGAAAAAAGCAAATAAGATAGAAAACCTTAAAACGTTGAATGAAATATTTTTTGTTCAGAAATGTGATCTATTTATTTCAAGTGAAGCTCCTAAAACAATGGGCGGTGAATATAGATTAAATAAATTGGTTGAATGCCATAAAGTTGAGGCAAAAAATATCTACCCTGTTTCTCGTGCGAATTTCTTTATTGAAGGAAGCAATAAGGAAGACGAAATAGATTACAAAACACATGAGATGCTTCACGATGTGTCCAATAAGCTTGCAGGTACTGGTAAATATCTTTATTTTTCTGCGTTCGATGAGGCGTCTCCAAGTGAGCACACATCTGAAAGAATTCGTCATCGATTACAGTTTATTCCTAATGATTTAAAATCAACGCTGTTAGGTGAAGATAAAATAAAAGACATCAGCGATAAAGAAAGATGCACTCTAGATAGCTTTTATTCAATATTACAATCTAGAAATTTAGAAGCATCTATCTTGTCAACGGCAGAAAGACCCGAGCGGGTTGTATCAAAGAGCAACGCTCCATCCCAAGGCCC
>CAMRBZ010000059.1 GCA_947040595.1 uncultured Enterovibrio sp.
TTATTTAAGCAATAGACAAACTTTCCTCTTTTGTACGTCCCACGTAAACATTCACGCAGAAAACAAAAGATATAAATCCAACCCACCATAACCAAAATGGTAAAATTCCCATAGAAATAGCGTATCCAATCAAGGTTGCACTGAGAACGCCAATAAAACCAGGGATCAAAAAGCTGTGGTTTAAAACGTATTTTCCTATGCGTGTTGTGCCGGAGCGATCAAAAGTAATTGCCGCTAAATCAGAAGGATAAAATGGAAAAAAGAAGTAAGCGTAGCAAGCTGGGATCACACCAATTAAGACTTCACTCGAAATGCCAAGTGCAAAACCTAACGGAAGCATAATAGTCAGTACAGCCGCTTGGCTTTTTAAAAACACAGAAGAAGCAAACATCGCAAGGGCAAAAGTCCAAGGATGCGTTTTAACCAGATCTTCAACCAAACTGATGATGTAAGGCTTATTAAATGAAATAATGGTGTCGCTCATCCATGCAATACCAAAAATGATAATGACGGCACTCATGCCTGCGATAAAAACGTTTGTTTTCACTATTTTTTTGGGGTCAACCTGGGTCGTTAATAAAATGATGGCCCCAACAGAAAGCATCAAAAATTGAAGCGCAGTGGAGGTTTTGACCCCTTCAGGAAGTAACGCCAGATCTTTTCCAAACATGGCAACAAAAATGACACCTAAAATTCCGAATAAAAAGACCGCAAGACCTTGTTTTGCTTTCCTGTTCTCACTTTCAAGCTTTTCTTTTGAAACGCTTTCATCCTGAAAGCTCGCTTGCTCAAGAAGTTGCGCTTTAAACAAAGGGTCTTCACAACGTTTTAAAAATGCCGGATCTTCATTTAAATTCAAGCCTCGATTCAAGCTCCAGGTCGCCGCAAGCAAAACACCCGTGAGTGTCGCGGGCACGGTCACCATCAGGAGGTCGCCTAAAGAAATGGATAAATTATTCGTCGCCGCCGTCGCCATCACAACCGCCGAGGCTGCAGCGATGGGGCTTGCCGTGATCCCCATTTGAGAGGCAACAGACGAGATAGCCATGGCGCGTTCTGGACGAATTCCACGTTTAATGCTGACATCGTAAATAACAGGCAATAAAGGATAAACAGAGTGCCCCGTTCCCACCAGCATAGTAAGGCTGTAAGTACACAATGGCCCTAAAAAAACAATTTTTGACGGGTGCTTTCTGAGGAGTTTTTCCGCATACTCGACCAATAAATTCAAGCCTCCAGTCGCTTCAAGGGTTGCAGAAGCAGCAACCACAGCCAAAATTATCAACATAACCTCAATGGGAGGCTGACCAGGCGCAACACCAAAAGCAAAGCTTAAAACAGACACCCCTAAACCACCGAGCAGTCCAAAAGCAATACCACCATAACGGATCCCGACAAAAATGACCGCAAGCAACAACAGCATATGAATGTAAAACACGCTAAATCCCTCTGTGCAAAACAGGGTATTTTATTGTTCTTGGAAAACAAATAATCTGACATTCACTGAAATTATTTTTGAAGATCTTTCTTTTCTCTTTATTTTTGTACTCACTCGGAAAAACGTGGATCAATCCGGATTTCAAAAAAGAAGGCGCACATCGAAAGCACGCATAAAAATCATTGCGTGATGCGCCACATTTATTATTAAATGAAAAAGAGATTGATACGTAAACACTTGAAGATGCTAATCTATACCCTCGCCTTTGACGCTGCGTGGGTATTGGCTGCCCGCATTCAGCCCAATCACAGTCCATCGATGCTCTAAAGCTTTACTCGTTTGGCGCAGGCGCGCATCTTCAATTACTTTGGATCTATATCGACGCAATGCCAATACAAAAATAATGCTTCAAATAAAAGGCGCTTTCATGTTGCACAATATATATAAAGGGTGGCGGATCATCGCAACCGCGCTGGCCTTTGTTCTTTTTGGCGTCGGTGGATTTTTTTTGAGCTTTATTCTTTTTCCTATATTGGCTTGCTCAAAAGCAAGTCAAAAAACAAAAGAGCGGCGCGTACAAAAGGCAATTCAAAAAAGCTTTAAGCTTTTTATCCTTTTCATGAAATATGCGGGGCTGCTCGATTATAAATTTACAGGGCTTAAAAAACTGCAAAAAGACAAAAACTGCTTAATAGTGGCTAATCACCCAAGCTTGATTGATTATGTGCTTATTGCCTCAGAGCGCCCACAATGCGATTGCATTGTAAAAGCAGAAATCTGGAATAATCCCTTGATAAGGCGCGTTGTTAAAGCGGCGGGATACATCCCCAACCAAGCCCCTGAAGATTTGATATCACGTTGTGCTCAACGTTTCGCTGAAGGCAATGTGCTGCTGCTTTTTCCTGAAGGCACGCGTTCAACCCCAGGAAAACCTTCAAAATTACAACGTGGGGCAGCCCAAATCGCGGTTCGCACTCAAACGGACATACGCATCGTTCATATTTCAGTTACACCTCGTGTTTTAACCAAAGAAAATCGCTGGTATCATGTTTCAAATTTACGCCCCTTTTTTCATATTGAAGTTAAAGGTAAAATAAAAAAAAGTTCATTCATTCAAGAAAATACAACCGATACGGTTTTAGCTAGACGTCTCAATGAGCGCCTGCAAACTGCCTTGTTTCTTGAGGATGCAAATACCCCTCGTCCACCTTTAAAACAAAGAAGATCACCTTGAAAAACTTAGAAAATGAAATCAAACAATTGATCATCGATTCTCTTAACTTAGAGGATCTCACAATAAATGACATCGACACCCAAAGCCCTTTATTTGGTGAAGGATTAGGCCTTGATTCCATTGATGCGCTAGAGCTAGGCCTTGCTATAAAAAAAACCTACAACGTCACGCTGAATCCTGACGACACTCAAACCCGTGAACACTTCACCTCTGTCGAGAGCTTGGCTCTCTTTATCGCTAAAAACAAAGCTTAAATAACCATGAATGACTTAAACGCCTCCCCCATTTTCGAACAAGTCCGTGACGCGCTGATTGAACTTTTTGAGCTCGATCCTGACCTCATCACTCTGGATGCAAATCTTTATCAAGATCTTGATCTTGATAGTATTGATGCGGTTGATTTGGTCGTTTACTTGCAAAACCTGACCGGAAAGAAAATAAAACCCGATGCCTTTAAAGCCGTACGAACCGTGCAAGATGTCGTGGAAGCGGTGAGCCATTTACTTGCTAAAAGTGAATGACCACACTTCGCTTGCTCACAGGGGCCCTTCTCTTTGCTTATCCTCTTGCCGTATTTGCGGGATTAACCTATTGGGGAATGGCTCCTCTTACCCTGATCCTTCTTGTTTTATTTATTGCAAGAATGGGCACCGGCTTTTTGTCAAACATCTTCACCCGTCAGCCTTCTAAAGCGCCTGTTATTTTGGGCCCTTTAAAACATCTTTCTCTGTATACAGGCATGGTTGGGGTCATCTTGGTGTCTTTAAGTGCTCTTTTTAAAGAGGCGGCGTGGTTTCTTTATTATCCGGTGGCCGTTAACGCCGTCCTGTTCTGCATTTTTGCTTTTAGCCTAGGGCAACCCAAAAGCTTGGTTGAACAATTAGCTCGTCTTCAAGAGCCTGATTTAAATTCAAAAGCCATTGCCTACACCCGAAAAGTAACCCAGGTTTGGTGCCTCTTTTTTGCTTTCAATGGCCTTGTCGCTTGGGCAAGCTGTTCTATGCCTTTGTCTTATTGGACCTTGTATAACGGTTTTATCAGTTATTGTCTTATCGGGCTTCTTTTTGCCATCGAATTTTTTATCCGAAAAAAGGCGCAGATCTCATGAGAGAATTCCTCCCGTTAAACACACTTCTTTTAGGCTCTCGCGTCCCTTCTCATCCCGTCGCATTTTTTAAAAACACCTCGGTCTCCTGGGGAGAATTAACGCAAGACGTCAAGGCCCTCACTTTGATATTAAAAGCGCATCCCGCCAAAATTTGGGCTTTGGCTTTTGAGGACAGCTACCTTTTTACGGTCGCCTTTTTTGCCCTTTGTCACAGTGAGAAATCCATTGTTTTACCTGGGAATTTACAAGAGTCTACCTTGAAAGAGCGGCTGCATCATTGTGATGGGATCTTGCATGACGCTCAGATTTTTTTACCAAAAAATAAAAAAAACCTTTCCTTGCCTCTCACAGAAAATCCCGTTTCCCTTTTGGAACAAAAAACGCTTCAGGCTTTTAATCACCTTGATTTAACCCTGTATACCTCAGGCTCAAGTGGACAACCCAAAGCCATCCGCAAAACCCTTTTTCAATTACAAGCAGAGCTAACCCAACTGGAATCCCTGTGGGGCGGGCTTCTTAAAGAGACGCGTATCCAGAGCACGGTTTCGCATCAACATATCTACGGCTTGCTGTTTAGGGTGCTTTGGCCTTTGTGCGCTGGACGGCCCTTTTCACGTTTTGATTTAGTCTATTTAGAGCAGATGAACACAAACGCGAATAAAGAGACCGCCTTAATCACAAGCCCCGCCTTGCTTAAACGTCTTTTCGAGCCTGCGTCTAAAGCCTATTGCGCCATTTTTTCATCCGGTGGACCCTTGCCTTTTCTCGCTTCAAAACAAACCCAAGCCTGTCTGGGTGTCACACCGATTGAAGTGTATGGCAGTACAGAAACAGGTGGGATTGGTTTTAGATCTCAAACAAACCCCAATACACCTTGGGCATTTTTTAAAGAGATCCGTGCGCGTCTTGATGAAAAAGGATGCTTGGTTTTGCTCTCCCCTTATATTGACGTTTCCAAAGAATATCAAACAAACGATCTGTGTGTTTTACTTAGCCCTTTTGAATTTGAAATAAAAGGACGGGCTGACAGGGTTGTTAAAATTGAAGAAAAACGCGTTTCTTTGTCTGAAGTTGAACTGCGTTTATGCCAAAATCCCTGGATCCTTGATGCCGCCGCCACGCCCTTGATAACAGAAAAACGACACATGATCACCGCCGTTTTGATTTTGTCAGATGAAGGAAAAAAAGAGCATTCCCGCTTAGGGCATGGGAAATTTAAACTCGCCTTACGTCAATCCCTGAAAACCTGGTTAGAGGCAAACGCTATACCAAGGAAATGGCGCATCGTCGAAGAAATCCCTCAAAATAATCAGGGAAAACGAAAAGACAAAGAGATTGAAGCCTTATTCACTCGGTAAAAACAGGAAAATATGAAACGCGAACCCAAGTTAATCCGTGTGCAAATCCAAGAGCACAGCGCCAACCTCAGGCTAAAAATAGACAGCGAACTTGACGATTTTAAAGGGCATTTTGAAGGATTTCCCATTTTTCCTGGGGTGAGGCAAATTGATCTGGCTCTTTTATATGCAAAAAGATATTTAGCCGTCAAAGGGGATTTTTCTGGGATGGAATCGATTAAATTTCAAAACCCCATTCTCCCGGATGCCCTCGTCTCTTTGACTTTAACTTGGCACCCTGAAAAAAGTGTCCTGCATTTTATTTATCAATCACAAGAGACGCCGCATGCTTCTGGCCGTATTTTACTTTGTGAGGAAAAATGAACGGGTATTCTCCTTGCTTTTTGATCCCCTGCTATAACCACGGTCCTTCCCTTGAAAGCATCATCAAAACACTGACACTCTTTTCTCTCCCTCTCATCATTGTGGATGATGGCAGTGAGGAGGAGACCCGCAATGACATCGCGCACATTGCATTAAAGTACGGTGTTTTCGTTTTGACTCTCAAGGAAAACCAAGGAAAAGGCGGGGCTTTGATCGCGGGCATAGAAAAAGCCCTTTCACTGGGTTTTACCCATGCATTTCAAATCGATGCAGACGGCCAACATGATCTTCAATGCGTCCAGACGCTTCTAAAAGCCTCAGAAGCACATCCAAACGCCTTGATTTCAGGCTGCCCGATTTATGATGATTCCATTCCAAAATCAAGACGTTATGGTCGTTACATTACCCATTTTTGGGTCGCGATTGAAACCTTGAGTCTCTCGCTCAAAGACAGTATGTGTGGATTTAGAGTGTATCCGCTTGCCCAAACATGGAAGGTCATGCAAGAAAATACCCTCGGCAAAGGGATGGATTTTGACACAGAGATCATGGTGCGCCTTTATTGGGATGAATGCGATATTGCATTTTTTGATGTTAAGGTCATTTATCCCGAAAACGGCATTTCTCATTTTAATGCCGTCACAGACAACATCAAGATCAGCAAAATGCATTCTCGTCTTTTTTTTGGAATGCTCCTTCGAGTCCCTCACTTATTGTCAATAAAGGCCAAACGAAAAAAGAAAGAGCAAATAAAACAAACAATGAATCATCTCGCGATCCCAGCTCCACATGAACACCATGAGCCAAGGCCGAACCTTGTGAAAGACGCGCTCAATCGCTCAGAGGCCCCTTCAAAGCATTGGTCTTCGCAAAAAGAGCAAGGCTCCAAACTCGGAATCGATATTCTCCTATTTGCCTATAAACACCTTGGAAAACAAGTCTTTACCTTGATTCTTAAACCCGTTATCTTTTATTATTACCTCAGAGCCCGTGCTCAAAAAAAAGCATCAGAGGATTTCCTTGAAAAATACCGCGCCTATGCCGCCTTAAATGCATGCCCTCTACCTAAAAAGTTAAGCACTTACCAACATTTTTTATCCTTTGGGGAAACCTTGTTAGACAAACTGGCCGCTTGGCAAGGAGACATTGATGATGACAAGCTCACTCTTCAAGGAAGTGAGTACTTTCATGACACCGTTAAAAAGAAAAAAGGCGGGGTCATCATTGGCTCTCACCTTGGAAACATCGAACTTTGCCGCGCTTTAGGACGAAAACACACCCAAGTCAAAATCAATGCCTTGGTGTTCACCGAGCACGCAAAACGATTTCAAAGCACAATGGAAAAGATAAACCCTCAAGCCTGCGTAAACCTGATTTCGGTTTCTCATTTAGGCGTTGAAACGGGCATTTTACTTCAAGAGAAAATAGATCAAGGTGAATGGATTGTTATTGTGGGTGATCGCACCTCTGTCACACAAGAAAGTCGGGTTATCATGGCCGATTTTTTAGGGCAACCCGCTCCTTTTCCTCAAGGCCCTTTTATTTTGGCCGCCCTGTTGAAAGCCCCTGTTTTTCTTCTTTTTGGCTTACGTGAAAAAAAAGGCAAACACACACATTTTAATGTTTATTTTGAACCCTTTGATGATCCTATTATTTTACCTCGTCATGCCCGTCAAAACGCGTTAGAAAACACCGTTGCACGTTACGCAGCACGATTAGAACATTACATCCAAAAAGATCCATTGCAATGGTATAACTTTTTCCATTTTTGGACATTATCGAGCAAAGACAATGACAGAGCCTAAGCCGTTTTCCCTTACTGAAGCCCCTCTCATCTTTGGTGAGCGCTCACTTACCATTGAGTGTGTCGTCAAAATAGCCAAAGGCGCAAAAGCCGCCCTGAACCCGTCAGAAACGTTTCACACAAAAATAGAAAAAGGCGCCCAGTTCTTAGCCCGTCTTTTAAAAGAAGACGGGGTGATTTACGGCGTCACCACAGGGTATGGTGACTCTTGTACGGTTCCCATTCCAAGCCACCTTCTCCATGAACTCCCCTTGCAGCTCACTCGATTTCATGGATGCGGGCTGGGTGAAAACCTGAGCCATGAACAAAGCCGCGCCGTGTTGGCCACCCGTTTAAATTCCCTGACACAAGGCTATTCAGGTGTCAGCCTGACCTTGCTCAAGCAACTTCTTGTTTTTATCAACCTCGGGATCTCCCCTCGCATCCCTCAAGAAGGGTCCGTTGGGGCGAGCGGTGATTTAACCCCCTTATCTTATCTGGCAGCCGCCTTGATTGGAGAGCGTGAAGTTATCTATAAAGGGGAAATCCGTCCAACCAAGGCGGTATTTGAAGAACTCAACCTTCAAGCCATCAGGTTAAAACCCAAAGAAGGTTTGGCCTTAATGAATGGCACCTCCGTGATGACCGCTTTGGCCTGCCTTGCCTTTAAGCGCGCAGATTATCTTGGAAAAATAGCCACACGCATCACCGGCATGGTTTCCCTTGCCGTGCATGGCAATGATTTCCATTACGATGAGGCCCTGTTTTTAGTCAAGCCTCACCCGGGGCAACAAGAAATCGCTCGCCGTCTTCGTGAAGATTTACAAAGCAAGCACCCTCCCAAAAACAGTGCTCGCCTTCAAGACCGTTATTCATTACGTTGTGCACCGCATATTATTGGTGTCCTCCAAGACACCCTGCCTTGGGCGCGTCAAATGATAGAAAACGAGCTGAACAGTGCCAATGACAACCCCATCATTGATGGCGAAAATGAGCGGGTATTGCACGGTGGGCATTTTTATGGCGGACACATTGCCATGTCGATGGACAGCCTGAAAACAGCCATTGCCAATATCGCCGATCTCCTCGACAGGCAAATGGCCCAATTGATGGATTACAAATTTAACAATGGCCTCCCATTGAATCTCACAGGGGCAACAGGGGCGCGTCAATCGATTAATCACGGTTTTAAAGCCGTGCAAATTGCCATTTCAGCGTGGACGGCTGAAGCCTTAAAACACACCATGCCCGCCAGTGTTTTCTCTCGTTCAACAGAATGCCATAACCAAGATAAAGTCAGCATGGGCACCATTGCTGCTCGAGATTGTTTACGCATTCTACAACTGACCGAACAAGTGGCCGCTGCCAGCTTGATAGCCGCCACCCAAGCCTTGGAGCTGCGCGTCCTGCAAGGGGAGCTGAAAATGGACCATCTCAGTCCTTCTCTTTATGAAATGACACAACAGATTCGCACTCAATTTGATTTTCTTGTCGAAGACCGTCCTCTTGAAAAGGATCTACGTCAATGCATCGCTTTGATACAAAATGAGGCATGGAGCCTTTACACATGAAAAAAGACACCTTAACAGCCCAAGCAAATCTTCTGACCGCCTTTCAAGATGCAGATCCTATGGGGGTTATTTTTCACGGCAACTATTTTCGCTATTTTGAAGAAGCGCGCCGACGCATGATGGAAAAAATAGATTACGGCTATAAGGCCATGCAAGACTCCGGTTATCTCTGGCCCATCATCGAAACCAAGGTACGGTACGTGAAACCCCTGCATTTTGATCAAAAAATAAAGATCACGGCCACCTTGGTTGAATATGAAAATCGACTTCGGATTGATTATCTGATCATCGACACGAATACAGGCCTGCGTTTAACCAAAGGGCAAACCACACAAGTGGCCGTTTCCATTCACGATCAACAAATGTGCTTTGTTTCACCGCGCCTATTTATAGACAAACTTGAGGCCTACTTTCATGCTCAATAGAGGTTGGATTTTCGCAATGGTCTTTTTTTTGTGTAACAGCAACGCGGTTTCTGCTTTTACCGTGTCAGACTTGCAAGAACACTTAGGAAACACAGCGTTCGTTCGGGGGGATTTTACCCAAACAAAAGAGCTTGCGATGCTCAATGCTCCCTTAATATCAAAAGGGATTTTCGTGCGCCATGAAACAAAAGGGCTTTTATGGCAACAAATGTCTCCTTTCTCTGTCATTTTGATTTTGTCAGACAAACAGGTCATACAAAAAATTCAAGGACAAAAAAAAGAAGTGCTTCTGGCAAAAGAGAACCCACTTCCCTTTTATTTCAGCACGTTATTTTTAGATCTCTTCACTGGAAATACGCGCGCTTTATCCTCTCAATTCTCAATGCAGCTTAAAGGGCACGAAAAAGCCTGGTCCCTCACCTTAACACCCAAAAAATCGCCATTAAATAAAGTCTTTAAATACATTGTTCTTTCAGGGGCAGAGCAAATCCAGCACTTTATTTTACAAGAACAAAGAGGCGATAAAACACGCATTGATTTTAAAAATGTGACAAAAACGCCCGCCCTATTAACCCAAGAGGAACACCGTGCGTTCGAAGATTAATGCCTTCATTTGGCTTGCCTGTCTCACTCTTTTGGTCGTTACAGCGCTTTGGCGTCATCCTGAAAATACGCCTCTCATTGACAGCAATATATTGAATCTTTTGCCAAAAAATGAGACTCATCCATTTGCACAACGCGCCTTTAACGAGGTTGCGCAAGAAATGGAAGACCAAGTGCTCTTTCTCATCAGCCATCCAAAAGAAGAAAACGCCCTCGAAGCGGCCAAAGCCTTTTCAAATACCCTCTCCACACAGGCTTTTTTTGAGCGTATTTCAACGGGGGTATCCAAAGAGCAACAAGAGGCATTCAGTGCGTTTTTTGCAAAAGCCAAAGCGCAGCTTTTAACGCCAGAACAAAAAGAAAGAATCAAATCAACCCCCTCATTGCAAACGAGCCAAGTCATTAAAGCCCTTTATAACCCCTTTTCAGGGGTGACAGGCGCAGAGCTTTCTCAGGATCCTTTTTTGCTCTTTCGCGAATATTTGCAAGAAATCAACACCCAAAATAAGCGCTTTTCAATCAAGGACGGGTTTCTTGTACGCACCGACGGCACTCAATCTTATGTCTTGGTGCGGGGGCATTTATCAGGCTCTGCTTACAACTTAAAAATACAAGAAAATATTCCCGCTTTGCTTCAAATAGAAAAAGACACAGAGCACGATTTTTCCGTAAAAATACACCACACCGGGGTTCTTTTTTACGCCGCTTTCGGAGCGAAAAGTGCGCGAGATGAAATCACAAGCATTGGGCTCGGCTCGATTGTCGGCATTTTATTGCTTGTTTTGATTGTTTATCGAAGCCTTCTTCCCCTTGGCTTGTCTCTTCTTTCTATCGGGACAGGGATACTTTGCGCTTTTTGTGTTTGCTTGATGGTTTTTGGACAAATACATCTTTTTAGCCTTGTGATTGGCGCAAGCTTAATTGGGGTTTCCATTGATTATGCCTTTCATTACTTGACTGAGCGATTGCTCGTAGGTGATGCATGGAACCCTCAAAATGGACTTAAAAATATCTTTATTCCGATGACGTTTGGACTCATCTCTACGCTCATCGCGTATTTCAGTATGCTTGTGGCCCCTTTTCCTGGGCTTCAACAATTGGCTGTCTTTTCTGGCGCAGGTCTTATCGGGGCCTATCTTTGCGTAATATGTTGGTACCCTCTTTTGGCGGCAAAACCCACCCCAAATAAACCCTTGCCCCTGCAAAAGCTTCAAAATGCATACCTTCTTTTATGGACGAGAAAAGACGTAAAATGGGGGGCCACCAGCGCGGCTTTTTGTTTTGCGATTTTAGGATTGGGCTTGGCTCATTTCAACGACGACATCAAGCAACTTCAATCTTTACCCCCTTCTCTTTCTCAGCAAGATGCACGAATACAAGAAATTACAGGAATAAATCAAAGCCAGCCCATGTTGCTCATCACAGGCGAAAACGAACAAGCCCTCTTAAAAAATATGTCCCATTTATCGGGGTCTCTTAAAACCTTGATGGAGGAAGGTGCGATCTCTGGATACCAAAGTATGAGCGATTTTATCCCCCCCATCGATGAGCAAAAAAAGAATTGGGATTTAATCCAATTCCTTTACCAAAAAGAAGGGGAAGCCTTAGCCTCAAAGCTGGGTCTACAAGAAACACCTCGGTTTAACGCCCCGTTTGTTCCGCTTTTACCTGAGGCATTTTTAACCTCTTTGGCAGGCCAAGCTTTCGCCCCTTTATGGCTTGGGAAAAACGAAACAGAAAAAAACACTCATCCTGAAACGTCGCTTTATGCAGGGGTTATCTTATTACAAGAGGTCACGCGTTTTCCGGCCATTCAAACCCTCATCAAAGACATTCCACATGTAACACTTTTAAATAAAACCCAAGAGATCTCTTCACTTTTTGGCCAATACAGAAAAAGAATTGGGCAATTAATGGGGGGCGCCTTCTTTCTTATTCTTTTCGTACTCGGTTTGCGCTTTGGTTTTAAACGCGCTTGTTTTATTTTAATGCCCCCCCTTTTGGCGGTAGGTGCAGCATTGGGGGCTGGCGCCCTCAGCCCCGCCCCCATGAATTTATTTAACCTTCTCGGGCTCTTTTTAGTGCTTGGAATAGGAATTGATTACAGTTTATTTTTTGCAGAGCAAAAAGACAGTCGACAGGCTTTGTTTGCCAATACACTGGCGGCCAGCACGAGCATGCTTTCTTTTGGTTTACTTTGCTTCAGTAACACGCAAGCCATTCACAGTTTTGGTCTCACCGTCCTTTTTGGGATCGCTGTCGCCTGGTTTTTATCCCCCCTCGCCATTTGGAAACACAAAACACCATGCAACACTCTTATTTTCTCTCATTAAAATATCTTTTATTGGCTTTGTCTCTTACAGGCTGCGCTGCATTTCCTAAATACAGCTTTGTTAAAGTTAAAATCGCACCAGACACGTCTGTTTCTTTACCGACACCCGCTCAATTAGGTCGCACTATCAGTGCTCAACAGCTTATCACTGCAAATTGGAAAGGAAAGACACAGTCCTTGTCGGTGCATTTAAAAGCCTTCAAAGACAATGTTATCTTGATTGGGTTAACGACATGGGGAAACCGCATTTTCACATTGAAATATTCCAAAGAAGATTTAAAAGAAGAATCCATCACTGCCATAGATGCATTATTACCCGATGGAGAAAAAGTCTTACTCAATATGATGTTGGCACTTTGGCCGGAAGCCAGTTGGAAAGCACCCTTAACACGCATTGGCTGGAATTTGGTAGACAGTGAAAATAACCGTGTTTTGTTTGATAATAAAGGAGAAATCGTTATCAAAATCACCTACAGCGAGCCACTGGAATTAGGCCGAACGCCACGTTTAATCACCATCAATCATACCCGTGACAAATACCAACTTGTCATCAACACCGTTAATTAATAGGCCTTCCATTTTTAAGATGAAAACACACCTTTTACCTTCACCGCCAGTGTACATTCATGGGTGTGCGCTTCATTGCGCTTTAGGTGATGCGCCACATCAAATTAGCCAAGCATTGCAGTCCGGCGTCAGTTTTGGAATGAACGGGGCCCCCTTTTTATTAAACGATAAAAGCCAAGTGATCGTAGGGCGAGCGAAAGAAGGTCTCCCCTGCATCCCTTCTCGTTTCACGCATCAAAATACACGCAATAACCAATTGGCTTACAGTGTCTTAAAACAAATCACCCAGGAAATACTGCAGGCTAAAACCCGGTATGGCTCTGACAAAATTGCCGTGATTGTCGGATCGAGCACCTCTGGAATTTCTGACGCTGAAAAAGCCCTCATACACAATTTAGAGCAAGGAGAGCTGCCTGGAAATTATGATTATTATCAACAAGAACTAACTAATCTAGCTGATTTTATTCAAGATTATTTCGGGCTGACCGGGTTAGCCTATACCACTTCCACAGCCTGCACATCCAGCGGACGCGCTTTTATTTCCGCACAACGCCTCCTGAAAAGTGGCATGGCGAAGGCGGTGCTTGTTGGTGGCGTCGATACCTTGTGCCAACTTACGCTCAATGGTTTTCATGCCCTTGATTCTCTCTCATCTACGCCCTGCATTCCTTTTCAAAAAGGCAGAAAGGGAGTCAATATCGGTGAAGGGGCTGCCTTTATGTTACTCAGTCTTGAAAGACCCAATACCAAAAGACCTATCGCGCTTTTAGGTATCGGTGAAAGTTCTGATGCCTATCATATTTCAGCCCCAGATCCAGAAGGATGCGGGGCTGAAAAAGCCATGCGAAATGCCTTGCTCGACGCACATTTAAGCGCTTCAGATGTCGGGTATATTAACGCTCACGGCACGGCAACCCCCCTCAACGATGCGATGGAGTCGAAAGCCATTTATCGTGTGTTTGCTCAAAGCGCCCCCGTCAGCTCTACAAAATCCCTTACAGGACATGCCCTTGGAGCTGCTAGTGCAATAGAGGCTTGCATTTGCTGGCATATTTTGAAAGGCGATTTAAACTTACCCGCCCCTCTTTTACAAGAGGAGATTGACCCCGTTCTCGCGCCCATTAGGTTCGTGCAAGAAAATGAAAAATTGACCAAAAGGGTTATTTTGAGTAATTCGTTTGCTTTTGGCGGAAACAATGTCTCCCTTATTTTTGGAACAGATAACCCATGCTCCCGTTAATACACACCCTCCTCCCACATAAACCGCCCATGATCTTATTAGATCAGTTAATGGATGTGGGAGCAGAACACGTTCACTGCATGCTCACCGCTCAAAAAAAATGCCTGTATTTTGATCATAAAATCAATGCAATTCCAGCGTGGTTTGGAATAGAATTTATGGCTCAAACCCTTGCATGCTGGTCAGGTTTTCACGCGTTGAAAGAAGAAAAAAGGCCCTCTGTCGGCTTTTTACTTGGAAGTCGGCGATATAAAAGCCATTGCAGTGCATTTCCTGAAGGCGCAATCCTTGATATCCACGCCACACGTTTAATGCAAAGCGAAGGGATTGCTGCTTTTTCATGTCGTATAGAAGAAAATACAGTTGAAATCGCAAGCGCGCAGTTGACCGCATACATTCCTTCAGAAGATAAACTTCACAAAATGGGGTACAAACCCAAATGATCACACAAGATATTCTGGTAACAGGGGCAAGCAAAGGGATAGGCCAAGCCATCGCCATCCAGCTAGCCAAAGATGGATTTAACCTTATTGTCCATTATGGAAAAAACCAAAAAGGGGCAAAAGAGACCTTAAGTAAAATAGAAAGACAAGGTGGAAAAGGACGTCTTTTATCTTTTGACATATCAAACCGACAAGAATGTAAATATGTTCTGGAAGCCGACATTCAAAAACACGGCGGTTATTATGGCGTGGTCAACAATGCGGGGATCACAGCAGACACCGCATTCCCAGCAATGACCGAAGACGAATGGGACAAGGTGATACACACCAATCTCGACGCCTTTTATAACGTCCTTCATCCTTGCATTATGCCGATGATCCAGCGCCGCCGAGGAGGACGCATTATCACAATGGCGTCCGTTTCAGGCCTTGTGGGAAATCGCGGCCAAACCAATTACAGCGCATCAAAGGCGGGGATCATCGGCGCCACAAAAGCCTTGGCCATCGAACTTGCAAAGCGAAAAATAACCGTCAATTGCATCGCTCCGGGTCTGATTGACACCGGCCTCATTGAAGAACATGTCAAAGAACATGCCTTGCCACAAGTGCCTCTTCAACGAATGGGCACACCGGAAGAAGTCGCAGGACTTGCAAGCTATTTAATGTCCGATATGGCCGGATACATTACCCGACAAGTGATATCAATCAATGGAGGCATGGTATGACCTCGCGCGTGGTCATTACAGGAATGTCCGGCGTTACCGCACTGGGGATGAACTGGGAAGAGATTCAAATCAAGCTTAAAAGCATGAAAAGTGCGGTTCGTCATATGCCTCATTACGCCCAATACGACGGTTTAAATACACAGCTTGCAGCTCCCATAGACTCTTTTTCATTGCCGCCTCATTATCCACGCAAAATGGTGCGCGGCATGGGGCGTGTCGCTCAGCTTTCAACGGTTGCCACAGAAAATGCGTTAAAGCAAAGCGGACTTTTAGAGCATCCCGTCCTCACCAATGGCGAAACAGGAATAGCCTATGGCTCCTCAAGTGGAAGCACCAAGGCTATCGGAGCCTTTGGTGTGATGTTAAATGAAAAAACAACCAAAGCCATCACCGGCACAACCTACCTTCAAATGATGCCACACACAACGGCCGTCAATGTCGGACTTTTTTTTGGTCTAAAAGGCCGAGTGATCCCCACCAGCAGTGCCTGCACATCGGGAAGCCAAGCCATAGGATATGCCTATGAAGCCATAAAACATGGCTATCAGACGGTCATGGTAGCAGGGGGCGCAGAAGAACTTTGCCCAAGCGCTTCTGCTGTTTTTGATACATTATTTGCCACCAGTTTACAAAACAGCACGCCAGAAAAAACACCGCGCCCTTTTGATGTTGCGCGTGATGGCTTGGTCATTGGAGAAGGCGCGGCAACCCTTGTTTTAGAAGAGTACGAACATGCGCTTGCCAGAGGGGCCACCATTTATGGCGAAATTCAGGGCTTTGCGAGCAATTGTGACGCACGCCACGTCACCCAACCCACCATGGAAACCATGCAATCTTGTATGGAAATGGCGTTAAAAAATGCCAACCTTCAAGCGGATCAAATTGGCTATATCAGCGCACATGGCACGGCAACAGAAAAAGGGGACATCGCAGAAAGCAATGCAACAGCCCATGTTTTTGGGAGCCAAACCCCCATCAGCTCACTCAAAAGTGTGTTCGGACACACGTTAGGTGCATGCGGCGCGATTGAAGCCTGGTTAAGCCTTGAAATGATGAACAACGATTGGTTCTCTCCCACCTTGAACTTGGAAGAGGTGGATCCTGCTTGCGGCAAGCTTGATTACATTCGCGGCGAAGCGCGAGCACTCCACTGCGACTATATCGTCAGCAATAACTTCGCCTTTGGTGGGATCAATACATCCCTTATTTTCAAGCGATTTAAATAAATTCAAAGTGGCCCTCTGCATTTTATATTTCAGGAGGGCTTCTCTGCCCCCTAAGTCACTGTTCACGAGGAAGCTTTCCGCCTAACCTTCATTATTTAATAATAATAATCAATTAAATCTCAATTAATTATTCACGAAATGATTAAATTAAAGACACTGAAAGTCAAACAAGCCTGGTGAACAGTTACCCGCCAAATTAACTCCGTTTTTTTAAGGAGCCAAAAGAAAAAGGTTCTAAATAACGCAACTAAAAGATGAAACAGATCTCATGGTTTAATGACCTCCTTTTTTGTAAAAGAGCAGAAGGCGCTCTTTATTCAGCCACCTACCACTCATCATCACTAGACTCATCATCACTAGACTCATCATCACTAAAATCATTAAGGCGATCACTAAGATCCTCGAATGAATTAGCTGGATAACAATTATCATTATCACCACCATCATCGTGAGTACTAACTGATGTACTCGCCTCAACACAAAAATCAGACTTTGTATCT
>CAMRBZ010000060.1 GCA_947040595.1 uncultured Enterovibrio sp.
TTATTGATTCATACAAAAAGAGACGCTTGAGGTTTTCTTTAAGCATCGAAAGAGGCTTGAAAGGCCCCTAATCACAAAAACACGGTTAAATTTAAGCTTCCCTGTGGTAATTGAGCTGGAGGTATCTATAATACGGTCCACTGAATTTGATAATATAGATGTGCTCTCTCGTGTATACGGTACACGACGAGACAGGAAAAATAATGGACACCACTGAAAAGCTTACAAATAACAAACAAGTCATTGCCTATATCTCTGAGCGTTTCCCTTTATGTTTTACTCTCGTCGGTGAAGCATCCCCTTTGAAAATCGGGATATTTAAAGATTTAGCAGAATGTTTATCGGATGATCCCAAGGTGAGCAAAACGCAACTGCGAGCGGCTCTTCGCCAATATACATCGTCTTGGCGATACCTTTATGGTTGTAAAGAAGGCGTTTTACGTGTTGATTTAGAGGGGAAAGAATGTGGCGCTTTAACCCAAGAACACATTGAACACGCGAAAATCATGCTTTCTGAAGGCAAAGCCCGTCTGGCGGAACGCAGAAAAGAACAAGCTGAAAAAAATCAAGATACACAACAAGAAAAAAAACCTAAAAAATCAAGAGTTGATACAGGAAATAAACCCTCTGTTAAGACAAAGAATACTAAGATGAAAACGCAGTCCCCTGAAATACAACCTGAACCCAAGGTTGCACTCAAGGCTGAAGATGTTATCGTAGGTAAACGTGTCAACGTGAACATGGGAAATGGCAATTTGCCCGCTACGATTATTGAAATTAATAAAGAAGAGGTTCGTGTTCGTTTAGAGAATGGCTTAAGCATGCTAGTAAGAACGGATCATCTTTGCCCTTAAGGAGAACTGTCGACACATGATTTGTCGTATTCGCTTTTCTTTTATTGCAGCCAGCATCATGCTGGCTACTTCAGTTCAAGCGCTTGAAACCCACATTGAAGCAGTCACTTTGCCTTTTTTGCAGCCTGAACCTCAACATGAAACGGCCAGTAAAAGAATTACGCGTCGCTTTGAAAATTCACACTATAAAGCTTTTGAACTTAATGATGCTTTTTCTTCGCTTGTTTTTGAGCGCTATTTAAATACGATTGACTACAACCGACAATTTTTCACCCAAGTAGATATTGATAATTTATCTAAATGGCGTTTAAAAATAGACGATCAATTGCGTTCAGGTGACACCAGCGCGGCTTTTTCTATTTTTAATCTTTCAATGCAAAAACGTCTTGAACGCTATAGATATGCTATTTCTTTATTAAATAAAGAGATCACCTTTAACGTTGACGAGTCGATATTGATTGACGCCAGTAAAGAGCCTTGGTTAAAAAACACGACGTCCCTCAACGAAATGTGGCGTAAACGCGTTAAAAATGATGCTTTGAACTTAAAGCTCGCGGGTAAAACCTGGCCTGAAATTAAAAAAACACTGTCAAAACGTTATCAGACTGCAATCAAGCAATTAACCCAAACGAAAAGCGAAGATGTCTTTCAAATTTATTTGAACGCTTTTGCTCGTGAAGTGGATCCTCATACATCTTATCTTTCTCCGCGTAACGCAGAGCAGTTTCAATCGGAGATGAATCTTTCTTTAGAAGGGATCGGCGCGGTACTTCAGAGTGAAGATGATTTTACGATTATTCGATCTTTGGTTGCTGGTGGACCTGCCTCTAAGTCCAAAAAATTGTCTGTTGGAGATCGCATTATCAGTGTGGCTCAAGAAGATAAAAAATTTGTGGACGTGATAGGTTGGCGTTTAGATGATGTAGTGCAACTGATCAAAGGTCCGAAAGGGACGAAAGTCTTATTGGAGATTTTAGGTGAAGGGGCCGATGAGAAAAGTCACACTGTCACTTTGTATCGAGATAAAATTCGTTTAGAAGATTTGGCTGTAAAATCTGAAATCATTGAGAAAGATGGGAAAAAAGTGGGTGTTATCTCGGTTCCCAGTTTTTATGTGAACCTTGCAGAAGACACAAAAAAAGAGATAGCGAAACTCAAGAAAGAAAAAATCACCGGAATTGTGATTGATTTACGCAATAATGGAGGAGGCGCATTGAGCGAAGCTTCTGCATTTACTGGCTTGTTTATTGAAGACGGTCCTATTGTTCAAGTCCGAGACAGTTACGGGCGTGTAAAAATCAATCGTGACAGCGACAATAAAATTTATTATGCAGGGCCATTAACGGTGCTTATTAATCGTTATTCTGCATCGGCATCGGAAATTTTTGCAGCTGCCGTTCAAGATTATGGCCGCGCGGTTATTTTGGGTGAGCAATCGTTTGGTAAAGGCACGGTACAACAGCACCGCTCTTTAAATCATATTTACGATATTTTTTCTACTTCTCTTGGGCATGTACAATACACCATTCAAAAATTTTATCGTATCAATGGTGGAAGTACGCAAAATAAAGGGGTTGTTCCTCATATTCCTTTCCCAACGGCGGTTGAAGCCTCTGAAACCGGTGAGAGTGTGGAAGACAACGCGCTTCCGTGGGATAAAATTAATTCGGTTGTCTATAAAAAAGTCGGAGATTTAAAGCCTCATCTTGCTCGCTTAGAAGCAACACATCAAGCGCGGATTAAAAACGATGCAGAGTTTGGTTTTCTACGTGATGATATCAAGCAGTACAAGCGTCTTGTGAATGAAAATTATCTTTCTTTGAATGAGAAAAAGAGGCTTTCTGAACGTGAACGTTTAGAGAAAGAACGCCTTGCTCGTATTAATTCGCGTCAACGTTTGATGAAAAAGCCGACCTATAAATCGTTAGATGATCTTCCGAATGATTACGAAGATCCCGATGTCTTTTTACAAGAAGCGGTCGCTATCACCATTGATTTAGCGAAAAAATAATCTGAAATGTTCCATTATAAAAAAGAGCCGTCCACGAAGCGGCTCTTTTTTTATTTTTTTACAGTGCGTTACTGACGGTGTTGAGTTGAATTTCAGACTTTATATGTCTGCATACAAATCTGATGAGCGGGATTTTTAGGTTGTGTTAATTTGTGTTGTTACGTCTAGGATTAGAGGAGTTTAAAAAAAGAGGAATAGCAATAATGAAGTTAATGCTCTTAATTTTCTCCCTTTTTTCGTTTTCAGCACATTTAAAAGCGCAAGACATCACTCAGTTTGATTTTCCTTTTTTATTGGGCGATTGGTATTGGTTCAATCCAGCTTTGAGTGAGACGGAGGATAAAAATGGATACCGAGCGATCAGTCTTCGTTTTAGTTCAGATTACCGATTCTCGTTAAAAATGTTGGATGTCAATGGGCATATTCATGAGACCCGCGGCTCTTATGATCTAGATGAAACCACGTTGCTTTTATTGGATGACTCAGGAGACACTCAATACCAATCCTATTCTCTTAATCATCATCAATTGATGTTAAAAGGCACGCGTTTTACTAAAATGTTGTCTCAGGACATATCAGGGGCTTGGTACAGTGAATTTATATCGGGAAAAGATGTGGATGAACGTGTCAACGAAATGGTGTTGATGTTGCGGCCTGATTTTTTATTTTTAGTGCGGATCACAGGAACGGAAGGGCAATCAGTGACACATCAAGGCATTTATTTTTTAGAGAACAATCACCTTGTTTTGTTGTACAGAGAAGGGCAGGAAGATACGTTATTTGAATTGGATGAGAATAAACTTGTCCTTTCCAATGCTCACTTTGACATGGAAGCCGTACTTCGGCGTCGCCTTGAATAAAAACGGGCAGACAAAAGAGGGCATAAAAAAAGGACATCTTTGATGCCCTTTTTTTATGAAGCGCCTTTTCTGGAAAAAGTCGCTTTATGATTGAACGCATTTTTCCTTAGATATTGAATGCTTTTTTCAATTCAGTGAGGTATTCATCGTCCTTGCAAATAGATTTGCCTGGTTCATCAGAAATTTTCGCGACGGGTTTTTCATTACAAGAGATCAGCTTGATGACGATATTGAGAGTTTTTACTTCGGGTAAATGGCAGGTTAATTGGGTGCCAATGCCAAAAGAGGTGTTTATCCTTCCGGTAAAATGCAAATGGATTTCGAGGGCCTTATCCAAGGTCAACCCATCAGAAAATATCAGGGTTTTATCCATTGGGTTAATCCCAAATCGTGCGTAATGTTGGATGGCTTTTTCTCCCCAATTGATGGGATCACCGCTGTCATGACGTAGGCCTGTAAATTCTTGGCTTAAGTAATGATTAAAGTCATTTAAAAAGGCATCCATGTTGATGCAATCGGTTAGGGCGATTCCCAGTTTATCTGGGTATTCTTGGAGCCAACGATGAAGCGCGAGCTGTTGAGAGTCCGAAAGATCTCCTGTAAGTTGTTGATGAGCTTGAAACCATTCGTGGGCTTGGGTTCCTACTGGTGGGATATTATGTTGTTTCGCAAGCCATAAATTGGATGTACCAACGAAATGCGAACAATGCTCAACAAGGTGGTCCACTATTTTATGGTGGACGTTTTTTGAAAATCGGCGTCGCGTTCCAAAGTCAACAAAGTGGAAATCTTCACCCACAGAGCGAAGAGAAAGTAATTTATCTTTTAGAAGAACGATGGCTTGCTCTGCATTTGACTCGGGGTACACTGTGTTACACCGTAACTCACAGATAATCGCAAGCAATGGGACTTCCCATAAAATAACATCCAGCCATTTTCCTTTGATTTGAAGGGCCAGTTGATCATCGTAAATGGAGACAGACACATTTTCTTCATTCAATGAAAAAGAGCTTAAAAAGTCTAAATAATCCTTTTGATAGAGATCTAAGGAGGAGAGATAAACGATTTCATCTGAAGTAAATCGAAGTTGTGAGAGGGCTCGGATTTCAGCTTTTAATTCTTTTTCAATGTCAACAAGGCGTTCATCGCTTCGACAATGAAACTCTGCAGCAACCTCGACCTCGGGATAATGATGAAAAATCGCTTGTTGCATGTTTAGTTTGTATGCATCCGTGTCTAAAAGTGACGAAATGATTGGCTTTTGCATGCCTGTTAAACTACCTCTGAATCGGACGATTGTTGAAAATCAATATCTATACCCTGTTAATTCAAGGTAGTGTATACAAGTAATGTAAGAAATATAACGTTAAATTGACCGATAACGGCAGCGTGTGCAAGGATTTTCAGTACCGCTTAATAAACGTGCGTTTCTTATATCGTTTACTGAAACGCTTTTAATATTTCATGTTACAGGCATGATTTTAAAAAAAAGGATTGAATATGTCGATTAAAAAACAAGCAAAGTATCGAAAGGATTACCGTTCTCCTGGTTTTACTGTTACTCATATTGATTTAGATTTTAACTTGCTTGACGTCGGCACAAAGGTGATTGCCAAAAGTCGTATTAAACAAATTCAAGCAGGGGTCGACACTCTGTTTTTAGACGGTGAAGCGCTGACGTTAAATCGAATCGAAATTAATGGACAAGCTTGGGAACATTATACAGAAGATGATGGTGGACTTGCACTTACAAATTTACCTAATGAATTTGAGCTTTTGATAGAAACCCTGATTTTTCCTGAAACGAACAGTACATTGGAAGGGTTATATCTGGCAGAGGGGGCATTTTGCACGCAATGCGAAGCCGAAGGTTTTCGGCGTATCACCTACAGCCTTGACCGACCTGACGTGCTTTCGAAATTTACGACAAAAATAACGGCGAATAAAAACGCGTTTCCTCAATTGCTCAGTAACGGAAATAAACTGGAGAGCGGCACGTCAGATGATGGGACCCATTGGGCACTTTGGGAAGACCCTTATGCAAAGCCCTGCTATTTATTTGCCTTGGTTGCGGGAGATTTTGACCTGCTTGCCGATGTATATAAAACGCGCAGTGGCCGAGATGTCAAACTTGAAATTTACGTGGACAAAGGAAATCGGGAGCGGGCAACGTATGCAATGGCCTCCCTAAAAAACGCCATGCGCTGGGATGAGACCCGTTTTGATTTAGAATACGATCTTGATATCTACATGATTGTTGCGGTTGATTTTTTCAATATGGGGGCGATGGAGAATAAAGGGCTTAATGTGTTTAATTCAAAATTTGTTCTTGCGAACAAAGACACCGCCACAGATACGGATTATCAGGGCATTGAAGCGGTGATAGGGCATGAATATTTTCACAATTGGACGGGCAATCGTGTTACATGCCGTGACTGGTTTCAACTGAGCTTAAAAGAAGGCCTGACTGTTTTTCGAGATCAAGAGTTTTCTTCTGATTTGGGCTCTCGTCCTGTGAACCGCATTAAAAATGTCCGCACAATGCGAGGCCCACAATTTGCGCAAGACCGTGGCCCCATGGCTCATCCTATCCGACCTGAAAAAGTCCTTGAAATGAATAATTTTTATACCTTGACTGTGTATGAAAAAGGCAGTGAAGTCATTCGAATGATGCACCGCTTAATGGGCGAAGAACGTTTTCAAAAAGGGATGCGTTTGTATTTTGATCGCCATGATGGTACGGCGGTCACATGCGAAGATTTTGTGAAGGCGATGGAAGAGGCCTCGGGAATGGATTTGGTTCAATTCCGTCTTTGGTACAGTCAATCAGGAACCCCAGAATTGACAGTAAGAAGCGAGTACGATGCAGACGCTGCGTGTTTGTCTTTGACAGTGAAGCAACAAACTCCTGAAACTGCAGATCAAAAAGAAAAAACGGCCTTGCTGATCCCGTTTGATATTGCGCTTTATGGGGTCGATGGCGAAAGTATCAAGTTACAACATAATGGGGTGGCTCTTGACTCACTTCTTCATGTCACTCAAGAGGAGGAAACCTTTCTTTTTGATAATGTTCATGAAAAACCGATTATCGCGATGCTCAGTGAATTTTCAGCTCCTGTAATATTAAATTACGATTACAGCGACGATGAATTGGTCTTTTTAATGCAATATGCCAAAAACGAATTTTCGCGCTGGGATGCTGGGCAAATGTTATTGGCGAAGTACATTAAATTCAATATCACACAATGCGATACTGAAAACACGGACATTGAATTACCCGAATCGGTGTTGCTGGCATTTAAGACTGTTTTGCAAAATAAAGATCTGGATTTGGCCTTCATTGCGGAGATGTTTAATATTCCGAGTGAAAATGAAATTGCAGGTTGGTTTGGCGCCGTGGATATAGACAAGATTCACGCGGTTCGCGAGGGCATAAAACAGCGGTTTGCAACAGAGCTGAAAGATGTATTTTTCAACCTTTACTGTGTATTGGAACAAGCCGATGACCATTTGACGCATGAGGCGATGGCGAAACGCGCCCTTCGCAATGTTTGTTTAAGTTACCTTGCGATGACTCAGGAAGGAGACGCGCTCGTTTTTGCACAGTTTGTGGACTCAAGCAATATGACAGACACGGTTTCCGCCTTGGCTGCTGCAAATTTTTCATCTCTTCCCTGTCGTGAAAAAATGATGGCGGACTTCAGTGAAAAATGGACGTCGGATGGGTTAGTGATGGATAAATGGTTTATGATGCAAGGGACAAACCCGGCAAAAGAAGCCCTTCAACACATCAAGTCCTGTATGTTGCATCCTGCTTTTAGTTTAAAAAATCCGAATCGAATTCGGGCCTTAATAGGGGCCTTTTGTAACCAAAATCCCGTTCGATTCAATGAAAAAGACGGTTCTGGATATGCATTTTTAGGGGATATATTGGTTCAGTTGAATCGCTTAAACCCGCAAGTGGCTTCCCGATTGCTCGATCCCTTACTGAAATTTAATCATCTTGATGCACCGCGTCAGGTTTTGGTGCGTGCGCAGCTATTGCGCTTGGCTGCATTGGAGGATTTGGCCGATGATCTTTATGAAAAAGTAAATAAAGCCCTTGAGGTGTCGTTACTTCTTGCGAAAATGTAAAAAGAAAGCTATTTAATATACCGCCTTTTTCTTTGTTCTTTTTTAGGAAGGGGCGGTAACAGAAAATTATTTTTTAAAATAAGAGTGGCTGAAGCCTCGGAGCCGATACGATGGATACAAAAGAATATTATTTTTACGTAGATATTTATTACACAGAATTGCAAAGACATTACTCAGGGCATGCGGCCACCATTCGGGTGAACACGGAGGAAGGACCTAAAATTCAATTTCCAGCAACCTATCTTCGTCCTTATGTCACCCAGATAGGGATCAGAGGACGTTTTAAATTGGTTTTGGATGATAGAAATGAAATTCTGTCTTTAGAACAAGTGAGTTAATCCGCGTCTTCCTCTTCTTTTTCTTTCTTGTTTTTGTGTGGTACAAAAGCAATCTTGCTTGCACAATTTAATGCAACGTTAATGTTATTAAGTATTTAGAGTTATTTTTGCGTCTCTATGGCGCATTCACTTCTATACTTTTTTCGTTTACATTTGATATTAATGGAGTGAGCTATGACTGCGCGTGACCCAATTGTCCCTGTATTGCTTGAAAAAGTGTACCAATTGATTGCTGTAAAACTCAATAAAAAACAACAACCACTCGTAGACACATTAGCAAAGCGTATTTTAGGTCCTATTTCAGATGAAGATTTAGAAGAAAGAAACGAATCAGATCTGTATGGTGCGGTGATCAGCCTCTGGCATCATCTTAATGATTTAAAGCAAGATGAAACCTTTATAAAAGTCTTTAACCCCACCCTCAGTGGAAATGGATGGCAGTCTACCCATACCATATTAGAAATAGTCACACCTGATTCTCCCTTCCTGGTTGATTCCGTTCGTATGGTCTTAAACCGACGTGATATCGGCACCCACCTTTTGCTCAATGGCCCTCAAGAAGTCTTAAAAGACGCACAAGGGCATGTCCTTGAAATCGGCGGAGAGAAAGGGAAAAGACAAGCTGTTTTTCATCTTGAAATTGACAGGATGTCGAACAAGAAAGAGATGAAGGCATTGGAAAAAGAATTAACCGATTCTTTGTATGATGTTTCTTTGGTGGTCAATGATTGGCGTCCGATGCAAGAGAAGTTGAAATCGGTCATTGCCACTTTGGAAAAAGAAGATGCATTGAATACAGATCAAGAAGCGGAATCCATTGCGTTTTTACAATGGATATCCACGGACAACTTTACTTTTATGGGGTACAAGTATTATGAGTTTAATGCGGTTGAAGGGGATCACATTCTCATTCCCTCTTCTGATCCGGGGTTAGGACTTGCTAAAAAACTGGACTTAACGAAACCGGGCCTGAAATTATCGGATATGCCGGAGTCTGCTCGAACAGCCGCCCTTCGAAAAGAACGCCTCATCATCAATAAAAGCAGCTCGAAGTCGAGAGTGCATCGCCCTGCGTACATGGATTACATCGGGATAAAATGTTTTGATAAAAAAGGCCATGTAACAGGAGAACATCGTTTTCAAGGATTGTATGCCTCTTCTGCATACAATCAATCCACATCCAATATCCCTGTATTGCGTAAAAAAGTGCAACGTATTCTCACCACAAGCGGTTATTTTCCAGGATCGCATTCATGGAAGGAATTGGCGAACATCATTGAGAATTACCCTCGCGATGAATTGTTTCAAGCGACGGAAACAGAGATGCTCGACATTGGTATGGGGATTGTCCAATCTAAAGAAAGGGATACTTTGCGTGTTTTTGTGCGTAAAGACCCTTTTGGCCGTTTTTTTTCTTGCATGGTGTACGTTTCCAGGGAGCGTTATAACACGGAATTTCGTCTTTCGACTCAGCGGATTTTGCAGAATTTTCTTTCTTCAGATCAAGATGTTGAATTCAACACCTTTTTTTCAGAGAGTGCATTAGCAAGAACCCATTACATTGTTCGAGTAAAAAACAATAATGTGGATGTGGATGTAAAAAAATTAGAGCAAAACTTGGCAGAGGCGGCGTCTTCTTGGGATGATCGCTTGCAAAAAGCCGTGATTGCTAATTTCGGTGAGAGCAAAGGCACACCGATAGCGAAACATTATTTTCGCGCTTTCTCACGATCTTATACCGAAGTGATGTTGCCAGGCTCTGCAGTGGCAGACATCGAACGTCTTGAAAATCTAAGTGAAGACAAAAAGCTGGATATGCTTTTTTACAGGACGCAAGAAGAGCCTGCGACATCACGGGCTGTGCGTTTAAAGTTGTTCCAGAAAGGGGAAGCGATTCATCTTTCTGATATCATGCCGATGTTAGAAAACTTAGGTTTGCGGGTGATTGGAGAGTCTCCTTATAAAGTCAAAACGGCCACCGGAGATCTTTATTGGATATTGGATTTTTCCATGCTCCATAACGTTAAAAATAATTTTGATTTATCAGAAGCAAGAGAGCGCTTTCAAGATGCCTTTGCCGGTATTTGGTCTGGTCGATTGGAAAACGACGGTTTTAACCGTTTGGTCTTAAACGCAGGATTAATTGGGCGTGAAGTCACTATTTTACGAAGCTATGCTCGCTATATGAGACAAGTGGCCTTCCCATTTAGCCAAACCTACATTGAAGAAACATTAAATGGGCATCCTGATTTAGCGCAACTCTTGGTTGATTTGTTTAATAAACGCTTTTCACCAGGCAAAAACACGGAAAAAGCGCAAGCAGAGATCATCACTAAAATTGAGCATGCACTTGATTTAGTTGAAAGTTTGGATGATGACCGTATCATTCGTCGGTATATGCAAATGATATTGGCGACCCTTAGAACGAACTACTTCCAATGCAATCCAAAAACAGGCCTTTTTAAAGATTATTTATCTTTAAAATTAGAGCCTTCCAAAATTCCTGAAATTCCAAAACCCATTCCTGTTTATGAAATATTTGTGTATTCGCCTGATCTTGAAGGGGTTCACCTTCGAGGAGGGAAAGTTGCACGGGGAGGATTACGTTGGTCAGATCGACCTGAAGATTTTAGAACTGAAGTCCTGGGGCTTGTGAAAGCGCAACAGGTGAAAAACACGGTGATTGTGCCTGTTGGAGCCAAAGGCGGGTTTGTTTGTAAAAAACAACAATCCTTCACCGGGCGAGATGAAATCTTTGCCGAAGGCCAGCGTTGCTACCGTATTTTTATTCAGGCCTTACTCGACATCACGGATAACATCATCGAAGGCAAATTGATCCCACCGCTTAACGTGGTGCGTCATGATGACGATGATCCGTATTTGGTGGTTGCAGCAGACAAAGGAACGGCCACGTTTTCAGATTTGGCCAATTCGGTCTCTTTTGAATACAATTTCTGGCTTGGAGACGCGTTTGCCTCTGGTGGATCGAATGGATATGATCATAAAGCCATGGGGATCACGGCGAAAGGGGCTTGGGAGTCGGTTAAGCGGCATTTTCGTGAAATTGATGTTGATTGCCAAACCACGGATTTCACGTGTGTAGGGATAGGGGACATGGGGGGGGATGTGTTTGGTAATGGCATGTTGTTGTCTAAACACATTTGTCTTTTAGCGGCCTTTAACCACATGCATATCTTTATGGATCCTAAACCTGATCCTGCGACATCTTGGGTTGAGCGTGATCGCTTGTTTCATTTACCGCGCTCAAGCTGGGAAGACTACAACGTTAAATTGATTTCAAAAGGCGGGGCCATTTATTCTCGTCGTGCAAAATCGATTGAATTGACCCCTGAAATTCAAAAAATGCTGGGGGTGCGTAAACAAAGCATGACCCCGAATGAGCTCATTAAACAAATTTTTAAAATGAAAGCGGATTTGTTGTGGAATGGTGGGATAGGGACCTATGTCAAATCAGAATTAGAAAACCATTCGGATGTTGGGGATCGCGCGAATGATGCGTTACGTGTGAATGGCAATGAGCTGGGCGCTAAAATTGTTGGAGAAGGCGGCAATTTAGGAATGACGCAGCTTGCACGGATAGAGTATGCCTTGAAAGGGGGATACGTGAACACGGATTTCATTGATAACGTGGGCGGCGTGGATTGCTCTGACAATGAAGTCAACATTAAAATTCTATTGAACGGGCTGGTGGCCTCGGGGGATCTCACCTTCAAACAACGTAATGAATTGCTCGTTAAAATGGAAGAAGAGGTCGGTGAAATCGTTTTGGATGATGCTTACTGTCAAGGGGAAGCCATTTCGGTGATCTCTGAACTTCAGGCAAACTCCATAAAAGAGCAAATACGCTTTATTCATTATTTGGAAAAAGAAGGGAAACTAGACCGTCAATTAGAATATTTACCCGATGATGAAGCCTTGGCAGAGCGTCAATTGCGTGGGATAGGGTTAACCCGACCTGAAATTGCTGTGCTGGTGGCCTATGGGAAGATGCTTCTTAAAGAGCAATTGGTCATTGATAAAATAACCCAAGATGCACATTTCGGAAAAATGCTTCCTGCGTATTTTCCCAAAGAGTTACATTGTCACTATTTAAGTGCCATGGAGAAACACCCGCTGCGAAGTGAAATTATAGCGACGACATTGGCCAATGAAATGTCCAATGACATGGGCTTTAATTTTGTTACGCGTTTGCAAGAAGAAACGGGTGCCTGTGTCGGAGACATTGCAAGTGCCTATGCTATTGCACGTAATGTGTTTGAATTTGATAAGGTCTTTAAAGACATTCGTCAATTGGACAATTGTATTCCTACAAAAGCCCAGTACGCGATGATGTTTGTTTGTCGTCGTATGCTGCGCAGGATCTCTCGCTGGATTTTACGTAATCCGATGAAAGAGAAAGGGATTGAAGAGCAAGTTGTTTTCTATAAACGCGCAGTAAAAAACCTGGAAGACAATTTGAAACGCTATCTTGTTCCTTCTGAAATTGCAGAGCATGAACGAGAAGCCAACACCTTCATTGCAGAAGGCATTCCTAAGGCCTTGGCAAAGAAAATATCGCGTTTGAGCAGTGTCTCTGCAGGCCTTGATCTTGCTCAAATTACCGAACAAATGAATTGGCCTTATGAGACGGTGGCTCGTTTGTATTTTGTTTTGGGTGATACCTTGTCATTGCATTGGTTCCTTGATCAAATCAATAATCAAAGCGTTGAGAATTATTGGCAAGCATTGGCTCGCTCCTCCTTTAGAGAAGAGCTTGATTGGCAACAACGCTCTCTTACGTCGCAAATTCTCGAGGGGATGAGCAAAGGAGAAACAGCAGAGGCGGGTTTAGAAGCTTGGCTCACTCTTCATGCGGTCAGTTTGGCAAGATGGGAAAGCATCGTGTCTGAATTTAAAGTGGGGACATCTCACGAATTTGCAAAATTTGCAGTGGCTTTACGTGAACTCACTTTATTAAATTTAAACTAAAGCATTGAAATATTGATACTATGGCCCCGTTAATTCGGGGCTTTTTTAATGGAGAATACCAGATGTATCGTCTTGCCAGAACCGCATTTTTCCAGTTAGATCCAGAGCATGCTCATGATGTCGCGATTCAAAATTTTTCCCGTATCACAGGAACCCCTCTTGAATGCATATATCGTCAACGTCTTCCTCCGCGTCCTGTACAAGTGATGGGGTTGCATTTTAAAAATCCAGTGGGTTTGGCAGCGGGTTTGGATAAAAATGCGCAATGTCTTGATGTTCTTGGAGGAATGGGCTTTGGACATGTGGAAGTGGGGACGGTCACTCCACTTGCGCAAGATGGAAATGACAAACCGCGTGTTTTTCGATTGTTGCAAGCGGAAGGCCTCATCAATCGTATGGGATTTAATAATCAGGGTGTGGATGTTTTAGTTGAAAACGTAAAAAAATCAAAATATGAAGGGATTATCGGCATTAATATAGGGAAGAATAAACAAACCCCCATAGAATACGGCAAGGATGATTATTTGATTTGTATGGACAAAGTGTATGATCATGCGGGTTATATCGCGTTGAATATTTCTTCACCAAACACCCCAGATCTTCGCTCCTTGCAATACGGTGAAGCCCTTGATGATCTTTTATCCTCTTTAAAACAGCGTCAAAAAGAATTGGCAACAGTAAGAGGAAAATACGTGCCTTTGGCGCTGAAAATTGCGCCCGATATGTCTGAAGAAGAGCTGGTTCAAATTTCAGATGCATTAGTGCGTCATAAGATGGATGGCGTGATTGCGACCAATACCACACTGGATCGCGCGCTGGTGGACGGAATGCCTTATGCGCATGAAGTCGGTGGCTTAAGTGGTCGTCCTTTACAAAATAAAAGTACAGAGGTGATTGCTCTTTTACATAAAGAATTAAAAGGTGCGATGCCTATTATTGGGGTGGGTGGGATTGACTCTGTGATGGCCGCAAAAGAAAAAATACAGGCCGGTGCGAAATTAATACAACTCTACACGGGCTTTATTTATCACGGCCCAGGCTTATTGAAAAAAATAGTGCGTAACATTTAAGAAAAAAAATTCCCGTTTTTAGGACTCTGAAAACGGGTTTTTTCTTCTGATTAATTCATCGCGTATTGTAACGAACGGGCGTTTTCTTTGCATTTTTCCCTGATGGAAATAAAGGCAATGTTATTTTATTAGACAAAAAATGAATATATGAACAGATAGCTAGACACTTCGTCTTGTGGAATTGAAAATGTGTCTTTTCTGTTTCAATGTTTTATTTTAAAAAATCGTGGGAAAATGCAGAACAGAAGAAGGGGTTTTTCTACTGGGCTTCTTTTTTGATTGAAAGGAAAAAAAGTCTTTAAATGTTGCTCCTGTGTGAATGAGTGAGATTGTAAATAGAATTGAAAAATGATTGATTTCATATTCTTGATTTAATAAATGGATTCATGTGTATTTTGTTGCTTATATTCACGGGTCCATTAAGTGTTCTTTTTTTTTAGAAAAAAAATTATCTTAAGCTATTGATTGTAAAAATTTTAAACTTCTTATTTTAATCATTGAATTAGTACTGGAAAATATATTATTACTGAGGATAATGGGATTGGAGTTTATTTCCTTACACTAAATAGAGTTATGTTATGTTTAAATTTAATAAAGTAACCGCTTGTATTTTATTTTCCGGTGTTATTGCAGGAACGCCTGCTATTGCAGTTGAATTGGCAGCTGCAACGTCTTCTGCGTCGTCTTCTGCGACAGTAACATCCCCTAAAACCGCACCTTCGTTGCATGTTGAAATCAATGCCTTCGTAAATGATTATCAAATGGCGTTGATGGACATTCAGAAAAAAGCGCAACGTGCAGAAAATGCGTATCCTGGGTTTGCTGAATTGCCAGCCCATGATGCGGCTGAAATTTATGGTACGCCTGGAACACATGTAAAATTCACGGACGGAACACGTCACGGTGTGTTCAGTAATAAATGGTATATCCAAGGGGATTTACCTGATTTTGATGTCTCCAATGGGGCTTGGGAGTTGATTTCTCGCACTGATGCCAATGGTAACTACTTGTCTGAAGCGGAGAGCACGGGCAATTGGGATCCTGCGATTGCTTATGTGGGCGGAACGAAAGTAAAACACGCCATTGACAGTGTGCTTTATCTCTTTGAAGCGAGAGGCTGGGTTCAAGGTGAAGAGCCTATCTTGCTTGCGGCGGGTGAGCCTGAGTGGAAATCAACATGGAAACAAATTGACACTTTGTCTGATGACGTTGTGACGCCTCCCGTTGTGCCTGTTCCGCCAACAGTTGTACCTGTTCCGCCAACAGTTGTACCTGTTCCGCCAACAGTTGTGCCCGTTCCGCCACCTGTTGTGCCTGTTCCACCACCAGTGATCCCTGTACCGCCACCAGAGCTTGTTGATCCTGTTTTACCAGAAAATCCAGATGTTATCCCAACGCCTCCTGATTCTGGAGAGGCTGATTTACCTGCGGATTCTTATGCATTCTTGAATGAGATGACAGAAGAAAACTGGGAATGGTTCTTCCCTCTACGTTCAGGTAAATACAATGAGCAAGGAGATGTGCGTAATAGGGCGCCGATTGCAAATCCAGATGGATCAACTGATGTCTTCACTTTAACTGCATTTAAAGCAGCCGTGGTTGAATACAACCTTTGGGCAAAAGCAAATGGCTATAAAACCTTCTTGAATGAAGGTTCAAAATCTCAACAAGCAACTGAATTTACAGCATTTTGGTCTAAATCGGCGAGAGAAACATCGGGCACTTGGGCAAATGCACCTGCGCCTTGGATTGTGAGCGATAAAGATGCAGGCACCGTCTGGAAAGGCGCCTTGTATTGGACAGAAGAAAACGGTTATTCCACCGATGTAAATGGAATGAGCCCTGCTATTAATTATGTCGATTCAGGATCTGCATTTCAACCTGAACCAGGTCGCTCTTACCATGGTCGTGGTCCTATTCAGTTATCTTGGAATTACAACTACGGTGCGTTTTCTCGTTGGTTGTTTGACAATGGCATGATGAAAGATGTGATCACTGAGCCTGATACCCTGTTAAAACGTCCAGATTACGTTGCAAATAACGGCAAAGTGTCCATGATGTCTGCTATTTGGTTCTGGATGACACCACAAGAGGCGAAACCTTCTTCGCATGATGTCATTTACGGGGATGTTACTAACGTTTCACAAACAAGTTCAGAGCAAGGCTTACCACCCCGTAATGACGCTGGCGAGGTCTCTGTTTTGAAAGGTGAAACACAAGATCAATCCGTGATGGCATACCGTATCGGTACCGTTATCAACATCGTCAATGGCGGTTTAGAATGTAATAATGCCTCTTCTTGGCACACGGGTCCCATGCAGCGTGTTTCTTATTACAATGCATTCGCGATGCACATTAATGCGACAATTAATGGGGTCAATGTCCCTGTGATTGATGCTGCAACCAATGTATGGACAAGTAACGTGACGCCTGAAAGTCATGATAATTTGAAAGCAGCCACCTGTTATGCTCAGAAGAGCTATTACACTTGGTAAGATTTTAATTCTCTCTTTTTAGGGAGGCTTTAGAATCAATGAAACACAAAAATCCCAGCTGTCGCTGGGATTTTTTGCAGTGGCTCCACTCTGCATTTTCG
>CAMRBZ010000061.1 GCA_947040595.1 uncultured Enterovibrio sp.
AAAGACGAACAACATAGTTTATCTCATTGTTTTAATGTGGGTGGCTAATTAAGCTTTTTCCGGCGCAATTTCTGACTCACAGCTTAATGGAATGGGTATTTCTTTCATCCTCGAGCGGTGCGGATAAATCTAAAAATGCTGAGCAGGGCTTTAAATATATTGGATTGAAGGGACAAAAGAGTGAAATGGGCCTGTTCTTTTTGGGTTATTTTTCTGTTGTGAGGGTGACTTTTTTTGGAACCCATCAAACAGGGGTAACAATTCATAAGATTCGCTGGTAATCAGAAGTAATGGTTAAAGCATTGAATTAAAGGAGAAATTAATTGTTTTCAAGATCGCTGGAATCAAGTCGATATGTTACCCTTGCTGCTTGTAATTTGATTTGTCCCCTTTTTTTTGTGTTTTTTCGATAGAGCGTGCCAGTAAAAGCGAATAAAGTGGTTGTCCTCCCAATGCTTGGGCTGTGATTGTTGCCCCAAGGACGGTGATCATCAAGGGCAAAATCAAGGTGTATTCTTGGGTAAGCTCAATGATGAGTAAAATCCCGGTCACAGGGGCTCTGACTGTTGCGGCAAAAAGAGCGCTCATGCCGCTGATAGCAAACATGCCAATGCTGATGTCTAGAGACGGGAAAAAAGAGGTACACAGGGTTCCAAAACAAGCGCCAAATAATGCACCTAGGGCCAGCATCGGGGCAAATACGCCACCAGGAGCTCCAGAAGAAAAGCATAAAAGAGTGGTTCCGGCTCTTAAAAAAAACAAAAGAAACAGCATTGAAAGTGAGATTTCTTCGTTGACCGCCTCTGGGATCAACGCTGAGCCTGAACCTGAAATGGCGGGGAAAAATATCAGGATCATGCCAAAAAGAGCGCCAATAGCCCCACCAAGAGCAATAAAGCGTGTTATTTTATTTTGATGGAGCCGTTCAAATCCACCCATGAGTGCTGTCACTAAAGCGTTAAAAATGACCCCGAGCCCACCAAAAAGCCCCCCTAAAATCAGAAATAAAAACAAAGAATAAAGTGGGGCATTGTGTGTGATTGGGAGGTCTATCATGGGAGCTTGCCCTTGAATGCTGCGATAGACTACGGTGGCCATGATGGAGGCTATCATCACCGCTTTAATTGAAATGAGGTTGTATTTAAATTCAGGGCGCATTTCTTCTATTACAAACATCATCCCGGCTATCGGCGCATTAAAAGCCGCCGCAAGACCCGCTGCCGACCCTGAAGCGATAAGCGTCAAGCGTATTTCACTGGATTTTTGTTTAAAAAGTGCGCTGATCATGGCTCCTGTATTTCCGCCCATTTGAACAGAGGGACCTTCTCGACCTAAAACAAGCCCCGAACTGACAGTGGCAATTCCTGCAATGAATTTAATGGGGATGACACGCCACCACCGTACAGGGGAAATTTCATCTAATGCCCCTTCTATATCTGGGATCCCTGAGCCTTTTGTTTCGGGGGCAAAACGCATGACGAGGTAAAAACCGAGTGCACAAAATACAGCGCTACTGCTGATGACCCCGATGGCGGTGAAAAGAGGGGATCTCGCATTTTGAAGCATTTCTTTGTCTCTAAAGTGCATGATGGCGTCGATGGCGAGATCAAAGAAGGTAGAAAGTAAGCCTGCAATAACCCCCACAAAAAGAGAAAGAATAAGAATGATCAAGGGTGTTTTATGCGTGACAGTGTAACTTATTAACGTGGCGAGAGCCGAAAACGAAGGGATTTTTTGAGATGGTTTTTTTATTGAAGGGGGGAGCATGCACTTTTACTCGCAAAAATACAGGTAAGAAGGCCTAAGAATAGACCCCTTATTGATCTCCATCAACAGAGTAAAAAAAGGAAAGTAAATACGGGAAATGAACTGTTTTTACGAGGATATTATCAAAAAAAAGGCTTGCTTCTATTGTGGACGAGATAAAGGTTCTGCGTTTTTGAAAAATGCACTTGCATCGAATATTGCACTGTATAATCTAGTTGTATACCCAAAACACTGGAAGATGCGTGTGGACGGCAAACGAGTGAAGGCTCTGAGCATAGATGGACTCTGTGATTGGCCTGAGCGAGAGCAGCCAACACCCACGCCGTTTCAAAGACGGGTATATAACCAAGATTCTCGTAACGTCAAAGGCGACGGGGATAGCCACACTCTTTATGGATGCGTTAACAGGGATGAAAATGATGAACAAAAATTTAAAAGCGACTTTAGTCATTGTGTTTTTGACCCTTACGGGGATTTTTTGTTATTCGAGTTTGGCGGTCTTTGGCTAGTCGATGACGTATTTTTAGAATAAAAACGCGACGGTTATGGGTGTTTTTGCTCTTAACCGCTCTGGGAGATCATTATATTAGACCCTCGTTCATTCATGCTTCATTCTCAAAAAAAACGTATTGCTCTGATCGCCCAAGGGGGAGGACAAAAGGGTATTTTTTCGGCCGGCGTGCTTGATAGTTTTCAACAAGCAAGCTTTGACCCTTTTGAACTTTACATCGGCACTTCGGCCGGGGCTTTAAATTTGTGCGCCTATATTCTTCGAAATGAAGGTTTTGCCCAAGAATTTATTGCGCGTTACACCACGAATAAGAATTTTTTTAATTTGCTCCAATATGTAAAGAATAAACAATGCATGGATCTGGATTGGGCCTTTGATGCCGCAGGGATTACCAATGCGACTCATGGATATTCTGAAAAAGCGCAAGCGGCATTAAAAAACCGTTTCGCTTATGCCAGTGCGACGAACAGCCGGACTTTGGAGTCCCATTTTTTCCGATTGTTTGAAGAGAATTGGTTAGAGGTATTAAAAGCCAGTTGTGCGGTGCCTTTTTTGTCTCCTTCGAAAATAAAAATAAAGAAGGATCATTACATTGATGGTGGCGTAAGTGCGGCTATTCCTGTGCGAGAGGCTTTTAATCTAGGGGCGGACGTCATTGTTGTCCTGCGTACAGAGCCTGCATTACCCCCTCAAAGTGCGTCCTTTTTTTCTGGCTTTGAAAGTCCGCTTTCTCCTGCCTTTTCAAGATTCAATATAGACACGCATTTGGATAAACTTTCTGCATTTCAGCGTCAATTATCACAGCGCTTTCAAGATCTTAATGTTCGGTATGCGAATAATGCCTCGCGGCTTGATTGGGGGCGATTTAAAAAGATGTTTCCTGAGGGGTTTCATCCAAATGCTTGGTCAGGGTTCGTGGGAGAAGAATTTATTTATCGCTTACAAATGCCATTAGAACAGCGCTTGTCTGCCGATATGTTTGAAATGATCAGCAAGCATCTTGAAACCTATCAAAATTCAATCGATTTTATGGCGCAGCCGCCAGCAAGAGTTGCTCTTCTGCAAATTTCACCGCCTCAGTATTTATTGAGTCATCCTTTGTTAAGTAAGCCTCATCATCTTGATCAAGATTATCAAAGTGGGATCCTTGCAGGTAAACTGTTTCTTGCTGAATATGCAGATGTATTAAATGAAATTTCAACCTCTCCCTCTTCGTATTAATGCGAGAAGGTGGTGAGATCTCTGGCAAATTGAAGGACCCCATTTTGACCGAATTCGAAAAGATGCAGCAAGGAAGAGCTTACAGTCCAGCGGATCCTGAGTTGATTCAATTTCGATATGCATCAAGACGTTTGTGTCAACAATTTAATGCATTAGATCCGGCTGATCAGCAAGGACAAGACATGCTTCTGACCAAATTGTTTGCCACTCGAGGCAAAAGTGTGGTTATTGAAGCGCCTTTTTTTTGTGCATATGGCATGAATATCCATCTAGGGAGCAATGTAGCAATTGGACCGAATTGCACCTTTATTGACAGTGGGCACTTGGAAATTGGCAATAATGTATTGATAGGTCCGAATGTCTGTTTGTACACGGCGACACAAAGCTTGTTGCCCTTAGAAATAGAAAACAAAGAACATGAAATATCCTTGCCTATCCTGATTGGAAATAATGTGATTATTTTGGGTAACACTCTTTTAAAATCAGGGGTTTCGATTGGAGAAGGGGCCGTAATTGAGGCCGGTTCGGTGGTGGTCAGAGATGTGGAGCCCTTTGCTGTTGTGATGGGCAATCCGGCTGAGGTTGTCAGGCGATTAAGATGATTATACCCAAAGTGAATGAAAATGCGCGTCTGCGCCAAGTGAATGACGCCCCTGAACATCGATGGACTTGCTGATTGGGCGCAGCGAGCCTGGCCAACATCCTCGCAGCTTCAAAGGCGATGGGTATAAATTGGCACCTCTTTATACATCTGTTAGGATCACGTTTTTGTTGAGATCGTACTTTGTTTTATTTGGATTCGATTGTCTTTTTCTTCGTTTTATACCCAAAGTCATTGAAGATGCGCGCCTGCGCCAAGCGAGTGAAGCCTCTGAGCATACGATGGACTCTGTGATTGGGCGCTGCGGACAACACCCTCGCAGCTTCAAAGGCGAGCGGTATAGCGGAAAAAAGAGGATCTCATCCAGGGTTAACCCCATTAAAGAGAAATGCATGAAATGGTAAAAATTAGAGCAAGAGTCCCATTAAATGTGGGTTTAGGGAGCTGTATTCCAGCTGAGATTTTGTCTTTCGATGGTCTTCATTCGGACAATGAACATATTGCGATAGTCTTTCAAGAAGCGGACAAAAAAAAGACCCCGCCATTGGTTAGAATGCATTCAGAATGCTTAACAGGAGATGTTTTCCATTCCTCGCGTTGTGATTGTGGGGAGCAGCTGGATGAGTCCATTGAAAAAATGGGGAAAGAAGGAGGCATTTTATTGTATTTGCGTCAAGAAGGACGCGGCATTGGTCTTTACAATAAATTGGATGCTTATTTATTGCAAAGTCAGGGAATGAATACCTATGAAGCCAATCATCGTTTGGGTTTTCCTGATGATTTACGGGGTTTTGAAGACGCGGCATTGATGTTAAAAGCCTTGAATGTAAAAAAGATCCACCTCATTACGAATAACCCTAAAAAAATAAGAGAAATACAAGAGCTTGGAATTGAATTGGAGTCAGTGTTATCCACACAAACCTATTTAAAAAAAGACAACCAGCAATACTTAAAAGCAAAAATCTCTCATGGGCGACATCAAATCAAATTAAAATAGATTAAGACGCTTATTTAAGACCGCGACCTGTTCGCGGGCTTTATATTTATACCCGTCGCCTTTGAAGCTGAGAGGGTGTTGTCTATGCGCGTTTACCCCTAATTACAAAGTCCATCTAGGCACAAAGTCCATCTACGTACAAAGTCCATCTAGGCACAAAGTTCGTCTACGTACAAAGTTCATCTACGTATAAAGTTTATCTAGGCTCAGGGGTTTCACTCGCTGGGTGCTGGCGCGTATTTTCAATGACTTTGGGTATAGTCGATTAAATGATTTATATTTTTTGTGTCACTTTAAAAAGGTTCAAGGGGAATATATATATATCCCTCATTTCGCACCTCACCTCGATTTTTCAAAATATGACGTTGAAATCAAAATTGAAATGCAAACTTTTCACCTAGCATCACTCGAAAATATGAGTTTATGGACAGGTTCTCATCGAAATGCCTATAAATCAATATTATTTTCTCATGTGTGGAATGTCGGATATATAAATAAAAGAAACAATAAACACGAATGAATTAATGCTCACAATGAATTAACGAGAACAATATCACGTATTTAGAATTACATTTAATCAACAATTGCATTTAAAAACAAACTTTGATATTACTGGGTTGATGCTGGATTGATGCAATTTTTGATGTGGTGCTCCGTTATTTCTGGTTCTTATACCGTCCTCATCTTTTAAACGACTTCGGTGTTGAGTCCGCTCCCGAAGTTCAATGACAGAGTGTGTCTATGCTCAGGTGCTTCCAATTATGGGACCTGACCTCTTGCTTTAAAGGCGACGGGTATCGGAGCGAAGACGCTTTATTCATCGCCTCTTATATTTACAGCCGTTTTTTTCGCGCTGAGATGAGCGATGTTCATTTTTAGCCGAATCAGTTTAATAATAAAATGTGCGTAGGGACCTGTAATATACTTTATATCAATTGGTTATATACAAGACACTTGACGTTGCGTGTAGGCAGAAACGGAATGAAGCCCCTGAACAGAGATGGACTCTGTGATTGGGCACAGCGAGCGTAGCCAACACCCACGCACCTTCAAAGGCGAGGGGTATAGCGCTATATTGCGCAGGTCTTGCTTAGGCTCATTGAAGTCAATTACATCGTGTCTCTCTGTTCTGGGGGGTTACTCTTTTTTCGCAGGTGCGCTCATCCTTGTTTTTTTGAAGAGGTTATATATATAACGGACCGAACACTTAAAGTTATTTATATATATAAGTATTAAAGATTATAAACAATATAAAATTACATCTCTTTTACATCATTGATGTATTTTTGAGCAAAGAAGGTGCAAAGAAAGTAAGGAATTCATTTTTTGAGTTTGAGAGAAAGTGCTTTTGCAAGAGAAGAAGATCTCCCTTTATTTTTCTATTTCGTTTTGTTAGGATCTTGTTTTTAATTCTTTTATTTTTAATGACACACTCTATCGTGCGAAATATAAAGATGTTAACGAAGCGTGATTTATTAATAAAGTAAGTGCGTCGATATATACCCCTTACCTTTGACGCTGCGAGGGGGTTGGCGAGGCTCGTTGCGCCCATCACAGAGTCTATCGATGCTCAGGGCTTCACTCGCTTGCCGCAGGCGCACATCTTCAATTTCTGTGGCTAAAATACCTAAAGTCTGTGAATATAAGAATAGGATGATGGAAAAATTTTTTTTAAAGAAATACATAGAGAAAAAAATATTACTCTTCAAAATGAAACAACTTTCAAAACGCTTATCCGTAAAAAACAATCAGGATCTTTATATGGATAATTTTTTTGTTGGGGGTGAATATGATAATATTGGATGTCGTGAAACAACCCATACAGGAGGGCGTTTACATGCAAACTTTATTTTTTATAACGAGCGTCCAGAGGCGATAGCCAGTCAATTTCCAAGACCCAATCAGATAAAAGAACATTTAGAGATGCTTCTTAAGACCCAAGTGCAATCGCAAACGGTTATTCTTAATAAGAATGAATTTCAATCTTTAAAGCGCGTTCCTTATTTTTTGCCCCATGACAAAAAAAATTACGGCTCTTTGACGACCTCTTCTTTTTTTCGTGAGTCCATTGATATTGAAAATATAGAAATCAATGTTTTTGATATGCTGATCAATGATGGAAAAAGTGTGATTGAAATCCCCGTTATTTATTGCGATGGCTGGAAAGATAAAAAAACCATCACGGTGTCTTCTTGTATGTCTTTGGCTGAGTATGTGAGGGCATTAAAACCAAGAAATTCGGTGTTACCCCAAGAAAAAAAGAAAAAACACACCCCTTCTGATTTTCAAGACCTTCATGCCGTCCATTGTAAAGCGGGCGTGGGTCGGACGGGCACGTTACTTGCGGCGATGGCCATGCTCAATCCTTCAAATGCAGAGATGTCGTTGGAGGAGATCATCGTTTCATTGCGCCAATCCCGTTCAGGGGAGATGGTACAAGGAAAAAGACAAATGGAGACATTGATTGAAATCGCTTATAAATTGAGGTGTCCGCTTTTTAAATAACGGCGGATTCTTTCTTTTTAGCTTTGTTCTTAAAGGTTTACGGAAATATTTTATTTAAAAATAATCGCCTTTCTCCTTTTGATGAAAACGCACGTTTTTAGTGGCATTTATTTTTCAGTACCTTCACCCCTCGCCTTTGACGCTGCGTGGGTGTTGGCGATGCTCGCAGCGGCCAATCACAGAGTCCATCTATGTTCAGAGGCTTCGCTTTAATGGTGAAGGGGAAACTGCCGTGAACAATGTGCCGACGGGGATGTAAATGCTTTGCTTTCCTTGCTTCTTTTATGTTGCTATTTCGCTTCGATTTTGTTTTTTTTGAATAAAAACATGCTGTTCTACGCAGAAACAAAAGGTTCGGCCTTTTATTATTACTTTAAACTCAAGTAATATGCAGCCAAAGTTAAGCGTCATCTCGGCGCATGGCGGACCAAATCGAAGTGGAGATTTAGCGTGATTACTCTTTTCTTAGTCGATGATCATGAACTGGTTCGCACAGGGATACGCCGTCTTCTTGAAGACGAACGTGGTGTAAAAGTGCTAGGAGAGGCAGACAGTGGTGAATGTGCGATTAAATGGTGTCGGAATAATCATGCCGACATCATTCTAATGGACATGAATATGCCTGGGATCGGAGGGGTTGAAGCCACTCGAAAAGTCTTACGTTTTAAGCCTGATGCCAAGATCATTGTATTAACCATTCATACAGAAAATCCTTTTCCAACAAAAGTGATGCAAGCCGGAGCCGCAGGTTATTTAACAAAAGGGGCGGGCGCAAAAGAAATGATGACGGCCATTCGGACGGTTCATTGTGGTCAGAGATACATTTCACCTGAAATAGCGCAGCAAATGGCATTGAGTTCATTTTCATCGGCTGCCAATAATCCGATAGAGCATTTGTCAGAACGAGAACTTCAAATCATGATGATGATAACGAAGGGGCAAAAAGTCACGGACATTTCGGTGCAGTTAAGTTTGAGCCCAAAAACCGTGAACAGTTACCGTTATCGTCTTTTTAGTAAATTAGGTATCAATGGCGATGTTGAATTAACGCATTTGGCCATTCGTCAAGGTATGCTAGACGGTGACTGCCTTTAAAATAGATTAAATTGTGTATGGTGTTTGAAGCCAAGCCTTTTTTGAAAACAGCGCCAGATAAGCCAGGCGTCTATCGAATGATGGACGCGCAGGGCGTTGTCATTTATGTTGGAAAAGCAAAATCACTCAAAAAAAGACTCACGAGTTATTTTGTGAAACACCTTGGCTCTGAGAAAACGAAATCTCTGGTCAAAAATATTGCGCATATTGAACTGATTGTGACCGCGACCGAAACAGAAGCACTGATCTTGGAGCACAATCTTATCAAGCAATATTTGCCTCGATACAATGTGCTGCTTCGAGACGATAAGTCGTACCCTTATATTTTTTTATCAAATAGCCTACATCCTCGCTTGTCATCACACCGAGGGGCCAAAAAAAAACAAGGGGACTATTTTGGTCCTTTTCCGCATTCTGGTGCGGTGAAGCAAAGTCTTTATCTTTTACAAAAAATATTTCCAGTGCGCCAATGTGAAGATTCAGTCTATGCCAACAGAACACGGCCTTGTTTGATGTATCAGATTGGGCGTTGTGCGGGTCCTTGTGTTAAAGGCTTGGTGAGCGACGAAGAATACGCAGAATTAGTTCATTTTACGCGTTTGTTCTTGTTAGGGAAAGACAGGCAGGTCCTCGATTTGTTGGTGGAAAAAATGGACAAAGCCAGCCACGAAATGAAGTATGAAAAAGCGGCGTTATATCGGGATCAAATTCAAGCACTTCGACGTATACTGGAGCCGCAATATGTTTCACAAGAAGGGCAGGATGATCTTGATGCTATCGGGGTTTTCTTTGAAGGAAATCAGGCTTGTATTCATGTTTTGTTTTTGCGTCAAGGAAAGGTGCTTGGGAGCCGCAGTTATTTTCCTAAAGTGCCTTTCAATACCGATTTGAAAGAAGTGGTTTTAAGTTTTATGGGGCAATTTTATTTAAATCAAGAACAAGAAAGGGTGCTGCCTCACACGCTTTTAATTGAGCATGATTTTGGTGAAGATCAGACGCAGTTGATGGCGGCTTTGACGGCCATTGCGGGTCGAAAAGTAAAGGTTCAAAATCATCCACGTGGCGCGAGAGCGCGTTTGCTTCAATTGGCGCAAACAAATGCTCAAAGTGCCTTGATGCGTAAAATGAATCAGAAAATGACCCTTTCACACCGTTTTTCTGCGCTCTCAGACGTCTTGTCAATGGAGACATTAAAACGGATTGAATGCTTTGATATCAGTCATTTGATGGGAGAGCATAGCGTGGCCTCTTGTGTTGTTTTCGATAAAGAGGGGGCCATAAGGCAGGCTTATCGGCGTTACAATATTACCGGTATCCAAGGAGGGGATGATTGTGCGGCAATGGCGCAAGTGTTAGAGCGTCGATACGCGAAGCAAATTGAACCGGAAAACATCCCTGATCTTATTTTGATAGATGGGGGAAAGGGGCAGCTTAATCGCGCTTGGCGTGTGGTGTCTGCTTTTATTGATGCTTGGCCTAAACAGCCGATGTTGCTGGGTGTTGCCAAAGGCAGTACACGTCGAGCGGGATTGGAAACCTTGGTCACAGTGAGTGGTGAAACGTTTCATTTGCCTTTTGATTCACCCGCTTTGTCACTCATTCAGCAAATCCGAGATGAAAGCCATGATCATGCGATTGCAGGGCATCGTATAAAGAGAGCGAAAGTAAAACAGAAAAGTATCTTGCAAGATATTGAAGGCGTTGGTCCAAAACGCAGGCAGGCATTACTTAAATATTTGGGTGGAATTCAGGAGTTAAAACGTGCAACGGTGGATGAAATTGCGAAAGTCCCCGGGATCAGCAAAATTTTAGCCCAGAAGATCCACTTTTCATTGCAACAGCTATGAGGTACAACCGCCATAGCATTGATAAAAACGATGTATTAAAACTATGCAACTGAATATTCCGACTATTTTGACTCTCGTGCGTTTTGCATTGATCCCAGCTTTTGTTGTTGTTTTTTATCTGCCTTATGAATGGTCCGCATTTGCTTCTGCTTTGATATTTATCATCGCAGCTTTTACGGATTGGCTTGATGGATTTTTAGCGCGAGTTTTAGAACAAACAACCCGTTTTGGCGCATTTTTAGACCCTGTTGCAGACAAGGTGATGGTTGCCATTGCTTTGGTTCTAATTTCTGAGCACTACAACTCTATTTGGGTGACCATTCCGGCGGCCACCATGATCGCCCGTGAAGTGATTATTTCGGCGTTACGTGAATGGATGGCGGAGCTGGGTAAACGCGCGAGTGTGGCGGTTTCTTGGGTCGGGAAATTTAAAACAGCCGCTCAAATGTTGGCCTTGACCTTGTTGTTGTGGCGTTATAACGATGCTGCGCTCTATGTCGGTTACGCCTTGCTCTACATTGCAACAGCCTTGACTTACTGGTCGATGTTTCAATACATTTTGGCGGCAAAGGATGATCTTTTAAATTCAGACTGAAAAAGAACCTATTGGTTTTCTATAATTAGTACGCCTCGCAAGGTGCCTTTGCGAGGCGTTTTTTTTTGCTCATTCGAGCCGCTCAAGGATGAAATCCTCAGGAAGGAAAAAAAAGACAGAAAAAGCTCTGAATGGCGATCGCGCACTGGCTGTTTAAAGCCCAAAACGAGATGGCCCGTTTTTGTTGGCTACTTCAATGATTTTTTAATAGAATGAAGATCTTACCAATTGCAGTCATTCCAATCCTGCGAAAGAAGTGAGGATAAAAAGAGAGGATAAAAAGAGGCTTCTCTTACTTGCTTTGAGGGTGCGCCGTTTCAAAGGCGACGGGCATAGACGCGAGCGCGAAAAAGAGGAAATAATGACTCAAGAAAGCCGCAATAACGTAACACCTTCATCGGGTAATTTTGATTTTCTCAAACAACACGATCCCCTTTTTTTTCAACTTGCCCAAAGCGCAGAGCGTGCTTTTTCAAGCGATCCTAACACCACACTCGTTAAGCTGCGCCAGTTTGCCGAAGCGATAGCGCAAGACTTGGCCATGCGTTGTCACATTGAATTTGATGATAAAACAAGCCAGGTCGATTTATTGTTTCGAATAAGCCGTGAATTGCAGCTCGAGCCTCACATACTAAGCCTGTTCCATGGCTTGCGTAGGGCGGGTAATCAAGCAGTACATCAATTTAGAACGGAGCATCGATTTGCACTCGATGGCATTCGCGTTGCCCGTAATATGGCCATTTGGTATCACAAGGCGTTTGGCGATCTCGGCGTCGATTTTAAAGCCAGCCCCTTTATTATTCCAAACGATCCAAGCGTGCAATTAACGACGCTGCAAACCCAAATCCAACTGCTAAAATGCCAGCTTTTTGAAAACAATGAGCAGCTTGAATCGAACGTGCAGCTCACCTCGTTACTTTCGCAAGAAAAAGAAGAATTTGCAGCCCTTGCCGAACGGATGGACCGGGAAGCCAAAGCGCTTGCCACACAGGTTAAAACGCAAGAACACGCATTTGCAAAGCAACAGGCCAAATTTGATAGCAAGATTGCAAAACTGCAACAGAAATTAACGGAGCAAACGCAAGAAACACGCAACGCGATCAATGCCGATCGCAAAGCGCTCACCAAGCGCACCCACAGCGCCAGCACTCGCTTTACCCTTAATGAGGAACTAACCCGTATCCTCATAGATCAACAGCTAAACGATGCAGGCTGGGAAGCGGATACCCAAGCGCTAACCTATCAAAAAGGGGTCAGACCCGAAAAAGGTAAAAACCGCGCCATTGCAGAATGGCCAACGCAATATAAAGGCCAAAAGGGTCGCGCAGATTATGTCTTGTTTTGTGGCTTAACCCCTATCGCGCTGGTTGAAGCCAAACAAGAAAACACCCATGTTGCAGGCAAGATCACTCAGGCAGAGCGCTACTCTAAAGGCTATAAGCTTGTCGCACCGCAAAAAAGTGCGTGGGAGTTAGAGAACAGAAGCATCGCATGGGCTGATGAGGAAGAGGGCCATTACCCGATCCCATTTGTTTACTCCTGCAATGGACGCCCCTTCAACAAGCAGCTTGCTGAACTTTCAGGCATTTGGTTTCGCGATACCCGCAAACCAAGTAATGCAAAAAGACCACTGCAACAGTTCCACTCTCCCGATGGCCTTATCGATAAATTAAAGCGCAGCAAAGATGAAGCAGAAAAGCGGCTGCAGCAAGAAGGTTTCGACTATTTAGGCCTGCGTGATTATCAAATAAAAGCCGTTGAAGCGGTGGAGTCTGCCCTTGAGCAAGATAAAACCGAATGCCTGCTCGCGATGGCGACAGGAACCGGTAAAACCCGCACCCTCATCGGCTTGATGTACCGTTTTTTAAAAGCCGAGCGCTTTAAGCGCATTTTGTTTTTAGTCGACAGAACCGCCCTGGGCACGCAAGCCTGTGACGCGTTCGATGAAGCAAAACTTGAACAAAATAAACCCTTGTCGTCTATTTACAATATTGCCGAACTGGGTGACATGCGTCGTGAAGCTGAAACCCGTATTCAAGTCGCCACCGTACAAGCAATGGTGAAGCGCATTTTTATGTCAGACACGCCCCCGTCACTCGATGAATTCGACTGCATTATTGTCGATGAAGCGCACAGGGGTTATGCGCTCGATAAAGAAATGACAGAAGGGGAGCTTGTGAACCGTGATGCGGGCCAATACCTTTCAAGTTATCGGCGCGTACTCGATTATTTTGACGCCGTGCGTATTGGCTTAACGGCCACTCCCGCCAAGCACACCAGTGAAATATTCGGTAAACCCGTGTACACCTACAGCTACCGTGAAGCGGTCGCGGAAGATTGGCTCATCGATCATGAGCCGCCCATTCGTTATCACACCTTGCTCAGCAACGCGGGCATTCTGTTTGAAAAAGGCGAAACCGTATCCGTCATTAATACTCAAACCGGAGAGGTTGAATCAGCAGACTTAGAAGATGAACTTAAGTTCGATGTTGACTCTTTTAATCGCCGCGTTATAACCAAAGGATTTAATGACGTTATCTGCGATCAATTAGTGAAGGAGCTTGACCCTTTTGGGGATGAAAAAACCTTGGTTTTCTGCACGACAGACTTGCATGCTGATATGGTTAAATCCGCGCTAGATACTGCCTTTATTAAGATGTACGGTGATGATTACAATCAGGCTGCCGTTGCAAAAATCACCGGGAAAAGCGACAAGGTCAGTCAACTCATTCGCCAATATAAAAATGAGCGTTATCCCAATATTGCCGTGACGGTGGATTTACTGACCACGGGCATCGATGTCCCTAAAATCGCTCACCTCGTGTTTCTTCGGCGCGTAAAATCGCGCATTTTGTATGAACAAATGATGGGGCGCGCCACCCGTCGCTGTGATGAAATCGGTAAAACCGTGTTTAGAATTTACGATCCGGTTGATCTCTATCGTGCGTTAGAGGCGGTCAATACAATGAAGCCGATGGTCAAAGACCCAAGCATTACCTTAGCGCAGCTGGTGGAGGAGCTCAGTGATGAAGCGCATTTAGAACAAGCGCTCAAGACCCAAGGTGAGCAAGCGGGGACAACCCACGCGCATGATGTGCTTAACCACTTGACCCAAAAAGTGATGCGCGTGATGCGTAAAGCCGTTAAAAAAGCCGAAAAAAAACCAGAGCTTAAAGCCAAAATAAATCAGCTTGAAGGACTCTGGGGCGTCGCACCGGACAAGCTCCATCAGCATCTTCACCACATTGGCCCAAAAAAGGCCGCGCAGTTTTTTAAAAATCATTCCCGTTTGATTCATCAATTAGAAGAGGTGCGTCTTTTAGCGGGCAGTGACAATATGCCTGTGATTTATGAAGGGGAAGATCAGTTTATACAGCGTGAGCAAACCTATGGCGCGCATGAAAAACCCGAAGATTATTTAGACAGTTTTAACCACTTTATAAAGCAAAACATAAACCAATCTGTTGCGCTTTCTGTGGTGGTGAACAGGCCAAAAGATTTAACACGCGAGCAGCTTAAAGAGATCAAATTGTTGTTGGATGGGGCAGGCTACAACGAAGCCCACCTACAAAGCGCATGGCGCAAAAACACCAACCAAGACATTGCCGCCAGTATTATCGGTTACATCAGGAAAGCCGCCATCAATGAGGCATTACTGCCGTTTGAAGAGCGCGTGAGTCATGCCATGCAACGCATTTATGCTGAGCATGATTGGAACCCAAATCAACGAAAATGGTTAGAACGTTTGGCTAAACAGTTAGTCCATGAAGCCGTCATTGATAAGCCGTTTGTGAATCAACGCTTTGCGGATGTTGGCGGAGCCAAACGTTTTAGCACTGTGCTCGATGAGAAGCTTGATACGGTACTTGATGAGCTAAACGAATACCTTTGGCAAGTGGGGTAGTACTTAGTTTGAGAGGTATGGTCGCTGGGACATGTATACCCGTCGCCTTTGAAGATGCGGCGATCTTGGGTGCATCTTCAAGTTGCTTGGGTATAGATTTTGACAACATGTATAGCAATCAGCCATTGACTATATGGGTTTTGACAACATGTATAGAAATCGGGCATTGACTATATATTTTTTGCCTATACATATAGAAAATCAGAATTTATATATATATCTGGTTGAACATGTATAATAATAGCCAAAATCTATATATACCAGATGATGAGAACTCAATCTATCGCTGACTTTAGAAGCAGGATCGAAATGTACCCAATAGCCAACTTACCTCTACCTGATCCAGAGCAGCTTGAGACTCGAGCAGTGCTTAAAAAGCTCGCCATTGCTCATCGCTATCTCGCTGAGTTAAAAGGAGTTTCTGCAAGTATTCCTAATGAGAATATTTTGATCAGTACTTTAACGTTACAAGAAGCAAAAGACAGCTCTGCCGTTGAAAACATCATCACCACCCATGATGAGTTATTTAGAGCAGAGCTCATATCAGAACATACCAGCATCGCGGCAAAACAAGTGCGTGACTATGCTGCAGCGCTTCGACAGAGTTTTAACCATGTTCGTCAGCAAAATTTATTACGTCTCAATGATATTTTAGAGATACAACGCGCACTTGAAAAAAATCGGGCCGTGTTTCGAAAAGTGCCAGGCACCGCACTTAAAAATGCCGCAACAGGTGAGGTTATCTACACGCCTCCGCAAGATGCCAATGAGATCCAGTTTTTAATGGAGAATTTAGTCAACTACATCAATGATGATGATTGCTGCGAGCTCGATCCATTAGTCAAGATGGCGCTCATCCATCATCAGTTTGAGAGTATCCATCCTTTTTATGATGGCAATGGCCGCACTGGGCGCATCATCAACATTCTCTATTTAGTAGCAAAAGGCTTGCTCAGTCTGCCAGTGCTCTACCTCAGCCGTTATATCATTCAAAACAAAGCAGATTACTACCGTCACCTGCAAAGTGTTCGGGAAGATAATAATTGGGAACCATGGTTACTGTTTATTCTTGAGGGGATCGCCCAAACGGCGAAACAAACGATTGGTTTAATTGAACAAATCAAGCTGCAAATGAGCCAGATGAAGCTGGGTATTCGTACTCAGTTACCCAATATTTATCGCCAAGAGTTGTTGAATAACATCTTTAGCCACCCATACACAAAAATTGATTTTGTTATGCAAGATCTTAGCGTTAGCCGCATTACTGCAACTAAGTACTTAGATCAACTGGTTGAGCACGGCTTCCTTGTTAAAGAGAAAATCGGCCGCAGCAATTTCTATATCAACCAGCCTCTTTTTGCCCTATTTGCGGTGAATTAAAACAAACCGCCGTTAACGAAACATATTTAAGAAATTGAGACCCTAAAATGAGCACTTCAAGCA